>CALXON010000220.1 GCA_944389985.1 uncultured Spirochaetaceae bacterium
CGACGGAGGGATCTTCCTGTTCTGTTCCAGACGGTATCTGCAAGATAATGCTGATGTGCCATGCAGGAAGAGCCGTGACAGTCGAGAATGACCTGAAGTCGGTGTTCCCTGCATACTCCATTGTCCGTTCCTCCGATACCTACATTGAGATAATGAAGAACGGAGTCTCGAAGGCTGAGGGAGTAAGGACACTCTCCTCGATCCTCTCAATTCCTCTCTCCGACGCAGCTGCCTTCGGTGACAGCTATGTTGATATCGGGATGATAGAGGAGGTCGGGTACGGCTTTCTGATGGGGAATGCTCCGGAGGATCTCAGAAGACGCTATCCCCATCATGCTCCAGACAATGATCATGACGGTGTTGCCGCAAAACTCGGGGAGCTCGGTGTGATCCCTGTTCAGGGCTGACCTCTGCCATGAAACCTGCGGCACCACCTCACGGCAGACTTCGTATATAATTCTTTCCGGAGAAAACATGACCGGGCCTGTGATCAGAGAAGTTGAGGTGAAGAGTATCATGACGAAGTCGGGACTGCCCGTCTCGGAGTTCGTGATCAATCCATATATCGGATGCACTCATGGCTGTATGTACTGCTATGCCTCATTCATGAAGCGCTTCACAGGTCACAGCGAGAGCTGGGGCGAGTTCCTGGATGTGAAGTACTGGCCCGGTATCAGGAATCCGGAGAAATACAGGGACAGGGAGATCTTCATAGGATCTGTCACAGATCCCTACAATCCTGAAGAGGAGCGGTACGGACGAACCCGTGCCGTACTGGAGGAGCTCAGAGGAAGCGGTGCACTGATCAGCATAGCGACCAAATCAGATCTCGTTCTCCGTGATCTTGATCTTATAAAGAGTTTTCCGGATGCCCGTGTCTCATGGTCTGTGAACACGCTAGATGAGTCCTTCAGGAGCGATATGGACAGGGCAGCATCAATCGAAAGAAGACTTGAGGTGATGAGGATCTTCCATGAAGCCGGGATCAGGACCACATGCTTCATCTCTCCGATCTTTCCGGGGATCACGGATGTTAAGGCGATCATCATGAGGGCGAAGGATCAGTGCAACCTGATCTGGCTTGAGAATCTCAATCTCAGGGGAGGATTCAGAAAGCCGGTCATGGAGTATATCAGAAGAGAATACCCTCAGCTCGTTCCTCTTTATGAGGACATCTACAGCCATGGAGACATGGGGTACTGGGAAGCACTGGATGAGGAGCTGAGATCATTCATGGCAGGGCTTGGCCTTGAATACGTCGTCAACGATGACAGTATGAGAAGACCTTTCGATGCGCCTCCCGTGGTCGTGAACTACTTCTATCATGAACGGATCCGTAAGAAAGCCTCAGGAAGGCGGTGATCATGCCTGTCCTTTCTCCTCTGTCTGCTGTTCAGGAGAATAGCCTCTCTGCAAGCTTCATCTTCTCAGATACCCTGACTCCGAACGGACATCTTCTCTCGCAGCTTCTGCATCCTGTACAGTCTGCTCCGTTTGCAGACAGGTTTCTGTAATGAGCTCTTACAGTGGCAGGAATCTCCTCATGCATGGAGGCAAGATCACAGAGCTTGTTGACCATCGCTATGTCGATTCCTGCAGGACACGGGGCACAGTGTCCGCAGTAGGTACACTGTCCCGAGTATGCATGCAGCGGAGCTCTTGCAAGCACTGTCGCATAGTCTTTCTCCTCATCTGATGCTGTCTCGTATGCGATCGCGGCATCAACATGTGCGACTGAGTCAAATCCTGTCAGTACACTTGCGACGGCAGGCCGTGTGAGCGCGTAGTGGATGCACTGGACAGGAGTGAGAGCCACTTTGAACGGAGAAGTTCCTGCATCCAGAAGTCTTCCGCCTCCATACCCTTTCATGACCGTGATTCCCACATTGTTCTCTTCACATATCCTGTACAGCTCTGCACGTTCCGGGGTGATCCCTCCTGTTCCCCTGTAGTACTCTTCCTTGAAGTAATCATTGAGATCCTCAGAGGCCGGAAGCATATCAAAGGCCGGATTCACACTGAAAAGCAGCATCTCGATCTTTCCGCTCTCTGCAGCCAGCCTCGCAACCTGTGGATTATGGGTACTCATGCCTATATGCCGTATTGTCCCTTTTTCCCTGAGTTTTTCCGCATATTCAAAGAACTCTCCGTCCATCAGCTGATGGAATTCCTTTGTCTCGTCGACGAAATGGATCATTCCGAGATCAATATAATCAGTATGGAATCTCTCAAGAAGATCGGTGAAAGCCTCTTCCACATTCCCGAGATCTCTGGATTTCTCATACTGTCCGTTTCTCCATGTCGATCCGAGATGTCCCTGGATTATCCATCTGTCCCTGCTTCCTCTGATGGCATTGCCTATGTCGGAGCGTACCTTTGGATTGGACATCCAGCAATCCAGTATGTTGATACCTTTCTCTGAGCAGTATCTGATTATCTTTCTGACTTCTTCCGTATCATGGCGTTCAAGCCACTCGCCTCCGAGTCCTATCTCGCTGACTTTCAGTCCGGTCTTTCCAAGGGTTCTGTATCTCATTCACATCTCTCCTGGAAAGATTATACGGTGAAAAAGAAAAACGGACACATTCCATGTCCGC
>CALXON010000221.1 GCA_944389985.1 uncultured Spirochaetaceae bacterium
ATCACAAAGGCTGTTTCTTCAACAAAGAATATTTCTGTAATGTCAAAGGTCACTGTTCTTGATACAATTAGCGGTATCGCTAACATGAATGGTGGAAACTTTGTAATCAAGGTATCTGCCGATCAGGATTATACTCTTGGCGCTACAGACATTGCTGCATTTGAAGCTCAGATCTATGCTGTATGCAATAATGTTGAGATTAAGGGAACAGGTTTCCACATCATTCCTGAGTCACTCAGCAAGACATTCTTCCCAAGAGGATCCTTCGATACGAACGGATATGAAGTTAAATATAGCTTCACATGGGATGGTAATAACAACACTAAGGAATATGAGAATAAAGTAAAGGTTTTCTTCCAGGAAGGTGTATGAAATTATCTACGGGGTCAGCTGTAATGGCTGATCCCTCTTAGGAGGGCTGAAATGGAAGAAAATGTAAAGTCCCTCCGGACAAGAATTCCTAATGCTAAGCGTCAGGAATGTCTGAAGCTCTTTGAAGAGGGCATAGGTTACAAAAAGACCGCTAAGATCACTGGATTGAATCCATATTCAGTCCGGGATTATAAGCGGAGATATGCTCAGGGTGATGCATCCTGGGCAGAACGAGGCGGGGAAGACGCCGAGTGATACGAAGGCTGTGGCTTAGGTCGCAGCCTTCTTTCAGATGCGAATGAGTTTCTCTGAATAGACACAATATGTTTGTTTAAGTAATCTTTTTATGAGAGTTGGGATTATCGCGAATCCTCTCTCCTAAATTAATGATTGAAGCTGTATCTTAGCCTGTGCGGATACAGCTTCTTGTTGTTAGTAGTGTCTGCATGGTAATATTCTATCGGGAGAATTGGTTTTGGATTTCATATTCTCTCTCAATTAATTTGCTTGAGGTTCGGTCGTTGATCGGACCTCATTTGTACAGTAGAAAGGCCAGCTATCCGCTGGCCCTGTGGTTTACCTTGGAGATGTTTCCTTTATTGGGATCTCATATCCATTAAGGATATATGTTCCACCATCTCCGCCCATTGTCTCTTTGTAGACGAAATCAAAGACAGTATCGGCATTGGACTGAACTCTGAGATTCATATTGATAGTATTGTCATCCTGAGTTGTCTTTCCATTGATTGTGCCCCAGATCTTTGATCCATTACGAAGTGTCACACCATTTGCAGTCGCGTCAATGGTGTAGTTTGTTGCACTCATTTTAAAAGTTACTGTGTAATTTTCACCATTGTATGTTCCTGGAACTGGGACATCTCCAGTTGGATCTGTATCTATGATATCCAGACAATCCCCAGTAAGATACCAGTCGTATACTACTTCAATGAAAGAGCTGCAGAAGTTGAATTTCTCCTGATCCGTAGAGCCTCCGAAGGCCTCATTCTCCGAAGTTGTGTTAGCAGGTGCGTCTGATGGAATCCCCCCCCGTTGCCATTGGGATCGCATGAGCAGAGCAGAATAAACGCAACGAGCAGAAGAGTCATTCCTGAAATGATCTTCTTCATTGTTTCTTCCTTTCTGGGGGAGGTTCAAACAGTTTTTATTATCAATCCTCCCCAAGACTTTATAATAGTAAATCAAAAACTGAGAAAATCCACAGTTGATATCGTATTTTTCTGAATTTATTGGATCAGATTAAATTTGTTGGTAAAGTATAGTCGGACCAAATGCTGTTTTCCCAAGCATTTATTGAACGATGTAAACCGCAATAAAAATTGTTTGACAAAATTGTAAAGTGATTTACATTATAGGTAAAGTTGATTGACAGAGGAGTGTTTATGAGCGGAATAAACTCAGCGGATATGCGATTCTCAAATGAAATGCTCGTACTTAACAGCGTCCGTGATGGTGGAATGTCCAGAGCACAGCTGGCAAAAACCACAGGACTGACGAGAGCAGGAATAGCGTTCATAGTCGATCAGCTTGTTGCGAAGAGATTCCTTTGTGAAGGTGAACGCTTTGTTTCTGAATCAACAGGAAGAAGATCAACATTCATCGAGATTGAAAGAAGCAACTGGTTCGCAATCGGTATTGCCCTGACAAGACATAGCTGCAAGGTAGGATTCGTGAATCTTCTCGGAGAGATCGTCGCAGATACTAGAGTCTCAATAGAAGAGGCAGGAGATCCTTCAGCTTGTCTCAGCATGGCTTGCGAGAAGGTAAGGGATCTGATCGTTGAGCATGGACTTGGTAAAGACAACATTCTTGGAATTGGAATCAGTATGCCCGGTCCTGTTGATATCAACAAAGGAATGGCTATCAGCTCATCATCTGTATGGAACGGAATCCCGGTTAGGGACATAGTGTCATCATACTTCAACTGTCCATGCATCATAAAGAATACAAGCATTGCACAGTGTCTGTATGAAAAGAACTATGGAGTGGGCAAGGATCTCTCCAATTTCCTTTATATCAAACTGGGGGATGTCATCGGAGGTGGTGTCGTTGTCGATGGTCGTCCTCTCTCCGGTCATAACGGATTTGGAAACGAACTTGGACATGTCTCTGTGGATTTCAATGGTCCTGAATGTTCATGTGGCAATAAGGGCTGCCTGAATCTCTATGCATCCGTACCGGCTCTTCTTTCAAGATATCCTGAGGCTGGGTTCTCAAGCTGGGATGACATCATTGATTCAGTCTATACAGGTAATGCCAGTGCAATGAAGATGCTCCACGATGAGATCGGGATGATATCTGTGGCATTGACAGGTTTCATAAACATATTTGAGCCTGATGCGGTCATTTTGGGAGGGGATCTCGCATACAGGCCTCAGATCGTGCAGACATTGCTTTCAGAGACGGTCAACTCCCACAGAATGCTCCGTGAAAGCAGGAAGATTCCTTTCATAATCGCCTCCAAGGATGATTTCTATTCATTACGCTCTGCAGCATATGTATTCCTTGATGAGTTCTATGAAGGGACATTCCCTCTTAAGGGTAAGGAGTGAGTATGGTTCGTGTAAGTGTGCTTCCTGTATCATATTTCAGCGCTCTGCAGAATGGTTCAATGGATATAGAGAAATGGGCCTTTATCGCTCATAAACTCGGCATACGGTATATTGACCTTCCTGTATGGGCAATCAGGGAAAGAACCTCTGTGTATCTTTCATATATTAAACAGATATTTAGCAGTGCCGGAGTCCGTGTGTCGATGATAGGCACATACAGTGATTTCACGAATCCTGACAGTGTGCAGAGACAGCGTGAGCTTGATTATCTTGTAGCTGATATAGCATTGGCTTCCGAAATCGGAGCTGATTATATAAGACTCACAGATGGACAGGCTTATCCCGGATTGAACAGAAATGAGGCAATAGGGTGGATCGCGGATAATTTCAGAAAGGCCGCTGTGAGAGCTGAAGAGTATGGAATAACGTTAGCTTTTGAGAATCACGGGCATCCATCTGCCTGGATATATGATGATTTCTCTCACTCTCCATCTGTTTTCGCATCAGTTGCCGATGCGATCAGGGATACAGGAGTGAAGATAAACTTCGATACGGGAAACGCCTCCGGCTGCGGCATGGATGCTGTCTCAATGGCAGATGAGTATTTTGATGAGATCGCGAGTCTTCACATTGCCGAGACGGTAAGCAATGTAACTACAGTTCATGCCGCTCTCGGAGCGGGTATCTCACCGATAGAGGATGTTCTGAGACTTCTTTCTGAAAGAGGATTTCAGGGAAATATTTCAATAGAGGAGGATTCCGGAAACGGAGAAAAGGGAATATTCCAGGCCTACAGGTTTGTCACTGGGATACTGACGGATCTCGGTATGGAATGGGAATAGTACTCATATTCAGAAAAAGGAGGAATGAATATGAAAAGATATTTGAAGAACATGCTGATACTTGCTGTTCTGGCAGTTCTGGTTCTGTCACCTGCCTTTGGAGGAGGCAGCAAGGAATCAGCCGCCGCTGAGACAAATGAGAAAGGGCAGGTGGTTGTCACAGTCTGGTCCGGATACCCTGATAATCAGGCATGGCTTGACTGGGTTACTGCAGAATTCGAGAAAGCCAATCCTGATATCGACATTCAGGTGACGACATTCCCGATCACGGATTTTGAGACCAAGGTCGCAGCATCCATCCCTGCCGGTTCATGTGCAGATGTGATCACGATCAATCCAAGCTATGTGTATGCATATAACAGTGGCGGAAGATTTGCCAAGGTTCCGGAAGAGCTTCAGGAACTCGTCCGCTCAGGAATCTATGATCAGGCGGTTGTAGAGGAGTCTTCATACGAAGGTGAGGTCATAGCTGTTCCTCATATGCTTTCCAATGCTGGATGGTTCTATAACAAGGACTATTTCGAAGAGGCAGGAATAACACAGGTTCCTACAAGTATGGAAGAAGTCCTGGATGCGGCATCGAAGCTTGTCAAATATAACGAGGATGGAAGTGTTGCCAGGTCCGGTATATCACTCAGACTTACCGGTGCAGCGAGCGGAACCGCGGAGAAGTGGTGGGTTCTGCTGATGCAGTATGGTGGCAAGCTTCTTGAGGAAACCGAACCCGGCATGTATGTAGCATCGTACAATGATGAGGCAGGCCTTGCAACGATGAAGTTCTATTTTGAGGCGTTATACGGCATAAAAGCTGACGATTTCCAGGCACCACATGATACATCTGCATTCCTGAACGGGGATACAGCAATGTTTGCAAGAGAGTCTTCCGTCATTGTCGAAGTCCAGAAGAACAGTCCTGACCTTAACTACGGCTCATTCCCGATGTTCAATGCAAACATCGCAATCACAAAGAGCTGGTATGTTCTTGACAATGGAAGCGAGGCCAAGGAAGAGGCTGCATGGAAGTACATCGAGTTCGTGAACAGACCTGAGAACATGATCCAGTATCACCTTCTCACCGGTTATCAGCCGGCAAGAAAGGATCTTGATGTTGAGGATCTTGTAGCAGGTGTTGAGCAGAGAAGAGCTTTCTTCGAGCCATTTGAGACTGTATATACATATATTCCAATTGACGAATTCCAGGAAATCCTCGTAAGGCTTGGAACCCGTCTCACAGAGGCATATCCACACAGCGAGTGGTACGGCGATGACGCTGCACTTCAGGCATTCCTTGATGAAGCCGCCGCTGAGACAAATGCCCTCCTCAGGGAGAACGGCCATTACGGTGGTTGATAGCTT
>CALXON010000222.1 GCA_944389985.1 uncultured Spirochaetaceae bacterium
GTGATGACAGACATTATGCCTACAAGCACAGGTCCGACGATTGCCGCAAACTTTCCAAGCATGTTGAAGAACCCGTAGAACTGTGAGGAATGGCCTTCAGGAATGAGTCTTGAGAAGTATGACCTTGAGAGTGCCTGTATACCGCCCTGAAAGAGTCCGATGCAGACCGCGAGAAGATAGAAATGGATCTCCTTTGTCATGAAAAAGCCGAGGACAGCGATCACTATGTATGCCGCGATTGCCGTGAGCAGGGCCTTCTTCACCCCGCATCTGCTTCCGAACATGCCGTATACGATGGCTGACGGGAAAGCGACAAACTGCGTTATGAGCAGAGCAACTATCAGGCTGGAAGCCGAGAAGCCAAGGGAGGTTCCGTAGTCAGTGGCCATCTTGATGATCGTATCGACGCCGTCGATATAACACCAGTAAGCGAGAAGGAAGATGGCGGCATTCCTTAGGCTTCCAAGCGCGGAGAGCGTCTTCCTGATATCCGAAAAGCCGTCCCTGACAGCCTTTCCGATCGGCATTCTCTCACCTTTTGGCTCCTCCACGAAGAGTATGAGGGGAATTGAGAATACCACCCACCAGACACCCACGGTCACATAGGAAGCCTTTACCGCCGCTACGGAATCCGCAAGGCCGAATGCTCCGGGAAAGAGGTACATTAGCACGTTCACAAGGAAAAGGAGTCCTCCTCCGATATACCCTAAAGCATAGCCGAGCGATGAGACCGAGTCGATCTTCCTGTCAGATGCGACAGAAGTGATGAGTGAGTCATAGAACGTTATGGATCCTGAGAAGCCGATCGTGGCGAAGATGTACAGAAGTATGGCGACAGGCCACATTCCCATGCTCACGAAGGCCATCAGGAATGTCATCAGAGCTCCGAGAAATGCGAAGAACACAAGGAGTTTCTTGCGATAGCTTCCCTTGTCGGCGATCGCTCCTATCACCGGTGATATCGCGGCCATGATGACCGATGCCAGTGAGTTTCCGAGTCCCAGAAAGAACGTGCTGGTCGTGCTCGGTGAGCCATATGACCAGTACTGGGAGAAGAATATCGGGAAGAATGCCGCCATGACCGTTGTCGCGAAAGCACTGTTCGCCCAGTCATAGAGCGCCCATGATAGTATTTCCTTCTTTGAATCCTGCATTCCTTATTTTTCCACCTTTTCAGTAAAGTGTATGAGAACTGCCTGTTAACATACAGCGGAAGAACAAAAATCCGCAGAGGTCTTTCCCCCGCTCCTTCCGGATGATATATTTAAAGACATGGAGAAGAATATGACAATAGCTGTTACTTATGATAGACCGACAGGTACAGTTTTCGGCCATTTCGGCAGGACTGAGTACTTCCTGATCTGCCACACAGAGGATGGAAAGATAGTCTCATCCGAGGTTGTATCCGCAGCAGAGACAGGCGGACACAGCGCTCTTGCGCCATTCCTGAAGGAGAAGGGAGTCGAGGCCCTCATAGCAGGAGGAATGGGCATGGGAGCCAGGAATGCTCTCGATGCGGTCGGAATCAAGGTCTATCCGGGTGCTGAAGGAGATGCAGAGGAAGCTGTGAAGGCATTCCTTGACGGAACTCTTGACTACAACCCGGATACGACATGCTCACACCATCATGAGGATGGAGAGAGCTGCGGACACCACCATGAGGGCGGCTGTTCACACAGTCACGGAGACGGGCATCACTGCTGCCACTGAGTGACAATATGAGAACGATCCTCTGGTATGATCTTGAGACATTCGGCCTCAATCCCCGTTACGACAGGATTGCACAGGCTGCAGCCATCCGTACGGACATGGACCTTAATCCTGTAGGAGAGCCGTTGGTACTCTACTCAAAGCTCTCCAAGGACTATCTTCCGAATCCTTCCTCATGTCTTGTCACGGGGATAACCCCGCAGGAAGTCAATGAGAAGGGAATCTGTGAGGCCGAGTTCATAAAGAAGCTCAGGTCAGAGTTCATGATGCCAGGAACGATCGCCACAGGATTCAACTCGATAGGATTCGATGATGAGGTCATACGCAGTACCCTCTACAGGAATCTCTATGATCCCTATGAGAGGGAGTACAGGAACGGATGCTCACGGTGGGACATAATCAATCTTGTCCGTGCGACAAGGGATCTGAGACCTCAAGGACTGGTCTTCTCGATACTGAATGAGGAGACCGGGGCACCTTCTTTCCGTCTTACGGATCTCACTGCGGAGAACAACATTGAACAGGAAGGCGCGCATGATGCCCTTGTCGATGTGAGGGCCACGATAGCTGTGGCGAGACTCATCAAGGAGAAACAGCCTAAGCTCTACACATGGGCTCTGGAACACCGGACGAAGAACGAGATCACGAGAGAGATCAACGTGCTTTCCCATCAGCCGTTCCTGAACACACAGCCGATGTTCGTCTCAGAGCGCGGCAATACACACCCCCTCCTTCCACTTTTCTACGAAGCTGAGAAATCATCAGCGCTCTACTGCTTTGACCTCACGAAAGAGATTCCGGAAAGTCCTGAGGGCGGATACCCGGAGACAGGCATTGTCCGTCTGATGGTCAACCGCTGTCCGTTCATTGCACCGCTTTCAGTACTCGATGAGGAGAGCGAGAAGCGCCTCGGATTCACTAAGGACGAGATCAGGAGAAAGGCATCAAAGGCCATTGTTGCCCCTGCTCTATCCAGAAAGGCGATCCTCGGAGCAAGGGAAGAGAGGCCCGAGACTGTGACAGATCCCGATCTCTCGATCTACCAGAGCTTTCCTTCAGATCATGACAAAGGCGTGATGGAGAGCATCAGGGCGATGAAGCCTGCTGAGAAGCTTTCCCGCGGAGAGCATCTTTTTGACAACGACAAATACCACAAGCTCCTCTGGAGACAGGTCGCAAGGAACTGGCCGGAGGCACTTTCAGAGAAGGACAGACAGAGCTGGAAGAACTTCTGTGCGCTGCGCCTGATCAATCCTCCTGCAGAGGGAGCTCTCTCCTATGAGCACTACATGCGTACGGCCGATGAGCTTATCCAGTCCCTCGATACGACCGGCAGGGAGAAGGAAATACTCATGAAGCTCAAGGAGTACGGAAAGAGTCTCTATGATGAGCTGATTGTCTGACACCAGCCACTCACTTCCACATATTCTTGCTGATTATCACTGATATCTTGCTAATAACCGGATTATCAGCGATAATCAGTGACATGAGAGAAAGCAAGACTGTCGAATTCAAGCGGGAATACACAGAG
>CALXON010000223.1 GCA_944389985.1 uncultured Spirochaetaceae bacterium
CCAGAGTACGAACTCGTCATCGATGGTAAGAACTGCGCTATCGGAAGGGAAAGCAAGCCGTTCGTCCAGTAAGACTGCAAAGGAATCGAATTTCAGGGGCTGTCTCAAAAGCCTAGACTTTTGAACAGCCCCTATCCATGATCATGACAAGATCATTTCACGACGATATTCACAAGCTTGTTCGGAACAACGATCTCCTTCACGATCTCCTTGCCGTCGATCCATGTCCTGATCTTCTCGTCAGCCTTTGCCTCTCTGAGCATCTCTTCCTTCGCAGCGCCCTGAGGCATCTGGAGTCTTGCCCTGAGCTTGCCGTTGATCTGGACGACAATCTCGATAGTGGCGTCGATTGTCTTCGCCTCATCGTATTCAGGCCACTTCTCGTTTGAGACAGATGGCTCATGCCCGAACATCACCCAGAGCTCCTCGGCAAGATGCGGTGTGTACGGCGAGAGGAGGAGAGTGAGGGTCTCCATCGCCTTCTTAGGTACAACCTCGAGTCTGTTGAGCTCGTTCACGAATACCATCATCTGGCTGATCGCCGTATTGAATGAGAGTGTCTCCGTGTCCTCGGTGACCTTCTTTATGGTCTTGTGCATGAGGCTGTCGAGCTCCGGAGAGAGTGCCGTATCCTCAATCTTCTTCTCGGTGGATATCCTCCAGATCCTGTCAAGGAAGCGGTAGACACCGATGAATCCGTTTGTGGCCCATGGCTTTGACTCTCTCAGAGGTCCCATGAACATCTCATACATCCTGACGCTGTCAGCACCGTAGTTCCTGATGAAATCATCGGGGTTGATGACATTCTTGAGAGATTTGGACATCTTCGCGATGACCTGGGTCAGCTCCTCTCCTGTCTCCTTGTCGTAGTACTTTCCGTCCTTCTCCTCAACAAGATCAGTAGGAACAAGGCTCTTGTTCGCCTTCTGATAGGCGAATGATGTGATCATTCCCTGATTCACGAGGCGGTGGAACGGCTCATCTGTCGATACAAGTCCGAGATCATAGAGCACCTTGTGCCAGAATCTGGAGTAGAGAAGGTGGAGAACAGCATGCTCGGCACCTCCGACATAGAGATCAACAGGCATCCAGTACTGCTCTTTCTCCGGATCGATGAACTTCTTCTCATTCTTCGGGTCGATGTACCTGAGATAGTACCAGCATGAACCTGCCCACTGAGGCATTGTGTTGGTCTCTCTCTTCGCATCAGCTCCGCAGACAGGGCATTTGCAGTTCACCCAGCTCTCGACATTCACAAGAGGGGACTCACCTGTTCCGGAAGGCTCGTACTTGTCGACTTCAGGCAGACGGAGCGGAAGCTCATCCTCCGGTACAGTCACCGTACCGCAGTGAGGACAGTGGATGAGTGGTATCGGCTCTCCCCAGTAGCGCTGGCGTGAGAAGACCCAGTCACGGAGCTTGTAGTTGATCGCCTTGTGTCCGTATCCGTTCTTCTCAAGGAACCCGAGCATCTTCTCTATGGCATCCTTCTTGTTGAGACCATCAAGCCACTCGGAGTTCACATGGATGCCATCCTCAGTCCAGGCCTGTTCCTGAACATCCACCTCTGACTTCAGCACTTCGATGATCGGAAGTCCGAACTTCTTCGCGAACTCCCAGTCCCTGTCATCATGCGCAGGAACAGCCATGATGGCTCCCGTTCCGTAGCTGATGAGTACATAGTCTGCAATCCAGATAGGAATGCGCTTTCCATTCACAGGATTGATGGCATACGATCCTGAGAAGACTCCTGTCTTATCCTTTGCAAGGTCCGTTCTCTCGAGATCTGATTTGTGTTTCGTCTCATCAAGGTACTTCTCGACAGCCTCTTTCTGTTCCGGTGTCGTGAGCTGTGGAACGAGAGGGTGCTCCGGAGCCACAACCATGTATGTTGCTCCGAAAAGCGTATCACAGCGTGTCGTGTAGACCTCAAGTTTCTCGTCCATGCCCTCGATCTGGAAGAACACCGCAGCACCTTCCGATCTTCCGATCCAGTTACGCTGCATAGCCTTCACAGATTCCGGCCAGTCAAGCTCATCAAGACCTTCAAGAAGCTTATCAGCGTATGCCGTTATCCTGAGCATCCACTGCCTGATGTTCTTCTTCTCGACCTTCGCACCACAGCGCTCGCAGTGACCTTCCTTGACCTCCTCGTTCGCAAGACCTGTCTTGCAGCTCGGACACCAGTTGATAGGAGTCACTGCCTCATAGGCGAGTCCTTTCTTGTAGAGCTGCTCGAAGATCCACTGTGTCCAGTGATAGTACTCGGGATCACAGGTGGAGATCTCCCTGTCCCAGTCATAGGAGAAGCCCAGACTCTTGATCTGACGGCGGAATGTCTCTATGTTCTTCTCGGTCGTGACCCATGGATGTGTTCCTGTCTTGATCGCATAGTTCTCGGCAGGAAGACCGAATGAATCGAATCCCATCGGATGCAGGACATTGTAGCCCTTCATTCTCAGGTATCTTGAATAGATATCGGTAGCGGTGTAACCCTCCGGATGACCGACATGAAGACCTGCCCCTGACGGATAGGGGAACATATCGAGGATGTATCTCCTCCTGTCCTTTGGAACCGAAGGGTCCTCTTCCGAATGGAAGGTCTTATGCTCTTCCCAGTATTTCTGCCATTTAGGTTCAATCTCATTGAAAGGATACTTGCTCATAACGATGAGAATATCATTAAGGGCGGAAAAAGACCATGGTCAGCAGAGCCTCTGACTTTGAATTCCGGTCTTCACGGGCACAGCTGCAGGGTCTTGTCAGTTTTCCTTAACAAATCCGGTTTCCATTTCAAGTTCTTTTAACAGAGAACTAACCGCCATATGGCAGATGAAAGATACGGTGGATGGTAGCTTTTTCTCAGATTCATCCGTTTGGAGGACTGAAATGAAAAGAATTCTTACCGTGCTTGTTGCATCGCTTGTCATTGTATCAATGGCTTTTGCAAATGGTGCAGATGAGACAGAGAAGACTATCCGCAGCTATATCGAGGACGCTTCTCCGAAATACGTTTTCATGTTCATCGGAGATGGAATGAGCTCTCCTCAGATCAATTCCGCACAGATATTCAACGGCTGCAATGAGCCGGGTCTTGTGGATCTTCAGGAACTTACATTCACACAGTTCCCTGTCGTCGGTCTTCAGTACACTCAGGATGCGACATCATTCGCTCCGGATTCTGCAAGTACCGCTACATCCCTCTCTTCCGGTTTCAAGACACACAGCGGTGTCATCGGAATGGGAATCGACAAGGTGACAAGAGGAACGACAATCGCGGAGATGCTCCGTGACAAGGGCTGGAAGATCGGTATTGTATCAACCGTCACGATCAACCATGCAACTCCGGCAGCATACTATGCCCATGTCGCATCGAGGAATGACTACTATGAGATCGGACTTCAGATGGCGGCTTCAGGCTTCGATTACTTCGGCGGTGGTTCAGTGAATCAGGCAGACAACGGTCCTGAGCGCATCTATCAGGTACTTGAGGACAACGGATACCTTGTGACCAATGACCGCGACACCATCCTCAGCCTCAACAGCGACAGCGGAAAGGTATATGCATACAGCCCTGTCCTTCAGGATGATGGAGCTATGCCGTATGCGATCGATGCAGAGAATGACCAGCTCCAGCTCAAGGACTTCGTCAGGAAGGGAATCGATGTCCTGGACAATGAGACAGGTTTCTTCATGATGGTCGAGTCAGGAAAGATTGACTGGGCAGGGCACGCCAATGACGCTGTAGCCAACATCAGTGACACGCTTGCTTTCGATGAGGCTATCGAGGTTGCCGTTGATTTCGCGAAGAATCATCCGGATGAGACACTCATCGTCGTCACAGGTGACCATGAGACCGGTGGTATGACCATCGGATATGCAGCGACAGGATACAACACAGCCTTCGATATCCTCCGTGCCCAGAAGGTCTCATATGTGAAGTTCGACACGATGGTCGAGGAGAGGATCGCTTCCGGAGATTTCGACTTCGATGCCCTTCTTGAGATGGTTGAGGAGAACTTCGGTCTTACAGCACCCGGAACAGCCGCGGATGTCGCTGCTCTCGAGATGAACGAGTATGAGTTCAACATGCTCCAGAGGGCGTATGACGATGCAATGAGCGGAAACACTGACGGATATGAGGAATCACTCCTTTATGGTGGATACAATCCGATCTCCGTCACACTCACGCACATCATCAACAACAAGGCTGGTATCGGCTGGACAAGCTACTTCCACACAGGTCTTCCAGTTCCTGTATATGCATACGGCGAGGGAGCAGAGGCTTTCGTCGGATCATACGACAACACGGAAGTGGCTCACAAACTCATGGATCTTACCGGCGCAAGGTAAGGATGAAAATAGATCACAGGGGAGCCCCGGCTCCCCGTTTTCTCATAACTGACAGATCATGATTTCACTTACAGACAGAAGAAAGGACATCGTATTCATCTTCGCATTCATCATCGCATCGATAGTGCTTATTGCCATCCCTACCGGTTTCGAGAGGGATATCTATGTGAATGCGACAGGGGCGAAAGCGGAAGTCATCTCCACAGATGACAGGGGAATAATACAGACAGGACTTTTCCGCACCGGAGATCAGCGCTGCCGTGTCAGAGTGCTCTCCGGAGAACACAAGGGTCTTGAGATGGATGGCATAAACCTTCTTTCGGGAAGCCTCAAGGAGGACAAGGTCTTCGTTCCCGGTGATACGGCCTGGGTCCTGATAGAAAGAGATGAGAACGGTACTCCGATATTCATAAATCTCATTGATTACTACAGGATAGGGACAGAGTGGATGCTCGCCGCTGTCTTTGTCGTGATCCTCGTCATATTCGCAGGGTTCAGAGGGATCAGGATGGTGCTCTCATTCCTTTTCGCTTTTCTCATGATCTGGAAATTCCTCATTCCCTCGATACTCAGAGGAATGAATCCTCTTCTCATGTGCACACTGTCACTGATGCTAATGACTGTCGTCACTCTCCCGATGGTGTCCGGAGTGAACAGGAGAAGCCTTGCCGCCATATCCGGTTCCCTTCTCAGCATGGTGGTCACGATCCTGCTCTCGATGCTGACGACGCATATGCTCCGTATTCACGGTTCCGTGCTGGAGCAGAGCGAGGCCCTTCTTTACTGTGGTTTCATCCATCTCGACCTGACGTCACTTTTCTCTGGCGTCGTCTGTCTCAGTGCAGGTGGTGCGATAATGGATCTCTCTATAGATGTCTCCGCAGCGATGTGGGAGGTCAGGGAACACTCGGAGAGCATCAGCAGCAGAGAGCTCTTCAGATCCGCGATGGAGGTCGGAAGGGCAGGGGTCGGCACTCAGATAACCACACTCCTTCTCGCGTATATGGGAAGCTTCCTGACACTCATGATGGTCTATATGGCACAGGCGACACCTGTCATGAATCTCCTCACATCGAAATCGATATCGGCGGAGATCCTCCAGACCTTTGTCGGAGCGGCAGGGATAATAATGGTGACGCCTCTCACCGCGCTGATGGGTATTCTGATGTTCCGCAAGCATATGTGACAACCTGAGGATTCTCATATTATTTGCTTAACATGCCATAAACTGGATATACTGAACCCATGGCCTATGATGAAAGTAATATAAAATCCCTTTCATCTCTTGAGCATATAAGACTGCGTCCGGGAATGTATATCGGCAGACTCGGAAACGGAACCCACCCTGATGATGGTATTTACATATTGCTCAAAGAGGTGATTGACAACTCTGTTGATGAGTTCACGATGCGTTTCGGCAACCGTATCGAGATCACGGTGGAGAATGATACAGTCTCCGTGCGTGACTATGGACGCGGTATCCCTCTGGGAAAGGTTGTTGAATGCGTATCTGTCATAAACACCGGAGCGAAGTACGACAGCGAGGCGTTCCAGTTCTCTGTCGGACTAAACGGCGTCGGAACTAAAGCCGTTAATGCCCTTTCATCATATTTCCTTGTCAGATCATACAGGGAAGGAAAGTACGTCGAGGCGGAGTTCGAGGGCGGCATCCTGAAAAGGAAGAAGGAGGGAAAGGCTCCTGACGAGAAGGACGGAACATTTGTCTCATTCCATCCCGATCCTTCGATCTTCCCGGATTTCCACTATCTTGATGACATCATCGAGGACAGGCTCTGGAGCTATGCATACCTCAATACAGGACTGACGATCCTGTACAACAGGAAGCTGATCAAGAGCCAGAACGGTCTTCTTGACCTGCTCTCGAAGATGCTCGGCTCTGAGGGGCTCTATCCCACCATACATTTCAAGAATGAGCATCTTGAGTTCGCCTTCACCCATACATCAGGCTATGGCGAGAACTATTTCTCATTCGTCAACGGTCAGAACACCACCGACGGAGGAACGCATCTTGCCGCATTCAAGGAAGGCGTGCTGAAGGGTGTCAACGAGTTCTTCCGCAAAAGCTGGCAGGCTCCTGAGATCAGGGACGGTATCGCTGCTGCGGTGGCTATCAAGATGCAGAACCCTGTATTCGAGAGCCAGACAAAGAACAAGCTCGGCTCCACGGAGGTCAGGACCTGGATCGTCAACGAGGTCAGGGAAGCGGTCATGGATGCCCTCATGAAGGACAAGGCCAAGGCTCAGGGACTTCAGGAGAAGGTGACGACGAACGAGAAGGTGCACAAGGAGGAGCAGGCTGTAAGGAACAACGCCAAGGAAAGGGCGAGGAAGACAGCCGTGCACATCCCTAAGCTCCGCGACTGCCGCTATCATCTGGACTCATCTTCTGCCCAGCACAGGAAAGAGGCTGAGAATTCGATGATATTCCTCACAGAGGGAGACAGCGCTGCGGGAACTCTCTCGAATATTAGGGATGCGAACACACAGGCCGTATTCGCTCTCAGAGGCAAGCCGTTCAACGTACAGGGCTACAAACGTACAGAGCTGTACAAGCATGAGGAGCTTTATAACATCATGGTGGCCCTTGGAATCGAGAACGGAATCGAAGGAATACGCTATTCGAAGGTTGTCATCGCGACCGATGCCGATACCGACGGATTCCATATCAGGATACTTCTCATGACATTCTTCCTCACATACTTTGAGGATCTGGTCACATCCGGGCGTCTTTTCATTCTTGAGACTCCGCTCTTCCGTGTCAGGAACAAGGCCATTACGGATTACTGCTATTCCGAGGCGGAACGTGACCAGGCCATAGCCCGGATCAGGGGCTGTGAGGTCACGAGATTCAAGGGACTTGGAGAGATAAGCCCCAGTGAGTTCAGGCAGTTCATCGGAGAGGACATCAAACTGCTGCCTGTCACGATAACATCCATCAAGGACATCAGGGACAAGATGGAGTTTTATATGGGACAGAACACTCCCCAGCGCAGGGAGTTCATCATGGAGAATCTGCTGAATGTCACAGGCTGATAAACTATACAGAAACTACTTTCTCGAGTATGCGTCGTATGTAGTCCGTGACAGGGCTATTCCCGATCTCGTCGATGGCTTTAAACCGGTCCAGAGGAGGATAATGCACACCCTCTTCGAGATGGACGACGGCCGTTTCATGAAGGTTGCGAATGTGGTCGGTGCGTGTATGAAGTATCATCCGCATGGCGACTCCTCGATCTATGAGGCTCTTGTCAATCTGGCCAATTCCGAGCTCTTCATCGAGAAACAGGGAAACTTCGGAAACTTCCTCACAGGAGATGGAGCGGCTGCAGGAAGATACATCGAATGCCGGCTGAAACCTTTTGCGAAGAAGGTCCTGTACAATCCTGAGATCACAGAGTATGTGGATTCATATGACGGAAGGAACCAGGAGCCGGTTCTTTTCCCTGCGAAGATTCCTGTTGTAGCGATTCAGGGAACGATGGGAATTGCAGTTGGGATGTCCACACAGATACTTCCTCACAACCTTCTTGAGGTTCTCGAGGCTGAGAAGAAAGCCCTGAGGGGAAAGAAGTTCACCCTCTATCCGGATTTCCCCGGAGGAGGCATCATGGATGTCTCCGAGTATGATGACGGCAGGGGAAAGGTCGCTGTCAGGGCAAGACTCAATGCCTCGGATCCGAAGAAGCTCATCATCGAGGAGCTTCCGTACGGAGTCACAAGCGATGCCCTCATCGAGTCGATAGAGAAGGCAAATGCCACAGGAAGGCTGAAGATTGCCTCCATCAGTGACTATACCGCGGAGAAGGCCCAGATAGAGATCTGCTGGCAGCGCAATGTCTACTCGGAGGATATGGTCGATGTGCTCTATGCCACGACTGACTGCGAGAAGAAGATCTCCGTGAATCCCCTTGTGATCGTGGATGGACTGCCGAAGCCTGTTCCGATCACGGAGATGATAAAGTTCCATGCGAAGCATCTTGTGGAGGTGCTGACCGCGGAGCTTGAGAATGACAGGAAACACCTTCAGGAGAAACTCTGGGCAAGGACCCTTGAGCGCATCTTCATCGAGGAGAGGATCTATAAGACGATCGAGACGAAGAAGACTCAGGAAGATGTGAAGAAAGCCATCGTTGACGGGTTCGTGCCGTTCGAGAAGGAGCTTGGAGGCAATACCCTCACCGATGATGATATCGAGAGGCTTCTCAAAATACCTATCAGGCGCATCTCTCTCTTCGACATAGAGAAGAACAGGAACGAGATTGCCGAGATAGAAGGGGATATCAGGACAATAGAACATCATCTGGCGAATATCATCGATTATGCTGAAGGGTATCTGACAGAGCTTGAGGAGATGGTCGACAAGAAGCAGTTCAGCAGGAAGACCGAGATCTCATCGTTCGAGACTCTCAATGCCCGTCAGGTTGCTGTCAGGAATATGGATATCCGCTATGACCAGTCCACCGGATACCTCGGAACGAACGTTAAGACGGGAGAGTCCCTTCTCAAGGTCAGCCCGTTCGACAAGGTCTTCTACATGAAGACCAACGGAGAGTACCGTGTCGTTCCTGTTGAGGACAAGGTGTTCATCGGTACGGAAGGACTGTTCTACATCAACTACGGAGACAAGGAGGTGATCTCCAAAGAGATCTTCACCGTGATCTACCGTGACAAGATCCGCGACAAGAATGTCTATCAGATAAAACGCTTCAGGATCTCCGCGTTCTCCACGGACAAGAACTACACAGTCGTGTCAGGGCCTAAGGCGAAGGTCAAGAAGATGTCAATCTGGCCAAGTGCCATCATCACGATGAAGTTCAAGTCAGGCTACGGATACAAGATCACCGAGGATACTGCGAGATTCGCGGACTTCCCTGTTTACAAATCCCCGTCAGCTTCCGGGCAGAAGCTTACTGCGAAGGAGCTCCAGTCCCTTTCAATAAGGCAGACGAAGGACACATCCACATCAGAGGAAGCGGAGCCTTCGCTCTTTGATGGAGTAGAGGACGGTAATGGAAATAGCTGACCGCGTACTCTATGAGGACAATCACCTCATCGCAATCAACAAGGAGGCAGGGGAACTTGTCCAGGGAGATGAATCCGGGGACAGGACTCTTGCTGATGAGGTGAAGGACTATCTGAAGAGAAAGTATAACAAACCGGGAAATGTCTTTCTCGGCATTCCTCATCGTCTCGACAGGCCTACGACAGGCATTGTCATATATGCCAGGACTGACAAGGCCCTTTCAAGGATGACCGCGCTTTTCCGCACCTCTGATGTGAAGAAGACATACTGGGCGATCGTCGACAGATGTCCGGAGAAGAAGGAAGGGGAGCTTGTGCATTATATCGTCCGGAATGCGGCGAACAACAAATCCTTCGCGTACAGCAAGGAGAAGCCGGGATCGAAGATCGCAAGGCTCTCATACCGTGTGCTTGCTTCCTCCGACAACTATCATCTGCTTGAGATCGATCTCCATACCGGACGGCATCATCAGATAAGGGCACAGCTTGCAGCTCTCGGCATACATATAAAAGGAGACCTGAAGTACGGGGCTGCCCGGTCCAATCCTGATGGCGGCATTTGCCTCCATGCCCGTCGTGTGAGATTCATGCATCCTGTGAAGAAGGAGCCTGTGGATATCATCGCACCACCACCCGGAAACACGCTCTGGGCATACTTTCTGGGGCAGATTGAGAATGGAGAGAATGCATGAAGAAGATAGTCGTCATAATCATCGCACTGTTTGTTTCATTGTCTCTTTCCGCAGCTTCGAACAGGATAGGCGTATCAGTTGCTCCTGAATGGACGTGGTATTCCGGAAACGGAGGGAAGGCAGACTTTCTTTTCATGGCAGAGGGTGCCAATCACTTCGGAGGAAAGCATAGCTTAGGTATCGAATACGGACTTGGAGTCTCTTTTCCGTTCGGAGACTGGAGCGGTAACAGCAAGGCTTCAGCTTATGGATTCGTTTTCAAGGCAGGTCCGTCATACAGATATGAGATAAGCAGCACTATGGGATTCAGTCTGAGCGCAGGAGTGAACGGAGTGGTACAGGCTCATGACTCAGATACCATCAGGGTATTCACCCTTGATGCGTATGGCTCGGTTTCCGTTGACTTCGCATTCATGGAGTTCCTCTGTCTGGATGTAGGTGTCATGGCAGGAGGAACCGTCTTTTCCGATGCATCGGCTATCGGAGATTCCGGAAACAGTGCCGATGGAGATGCTTTCAGCAGAGTGTTCTTTGCTCCATTCGCCGTATTCTCTTACAGGTATTAGATATTCCTGAATTTTTGATAGAGACAATCAAAAGTCTTATTTTTCCATCAAAAATTTGATTAATGCTATCAAAAAGTAAAGCTGTATTCAGTTGAATTCAGAGGTAATTATTTAAATTATAAGAAATAAAAATTTGATACAGTCAAAATCAAAATTTAATTTCTTCCATCAAAAATCTTATTTTTATAATCAAAACTTGCAGATTTGATAATCAAGATGATATACTCATGATTATGAAAGAAGAAGAACTGGTTGCACTGGTTGATAAAAT
>CALXON010000224.1 GCA_944389985.1 uncultured Spirochaetaceae bacterium
GACAGGTATCGGCAGGGGAACGATGTCCACAATCACAAATGTCGTGGTAGGGGAGAATGCCGGAAACAAGGCTGCTGGACTGAATCTCCTTCATGCGGTCTTTGCCACAGGAGCGTTCCTCTCTCCGTTCATGGTCATCGCATTCATGGGCATAGGCTGGAGAGCGGAGCCATTGTTCATCATGGCCGTGATGATCGTCGCCCTTGTGCTCGTAGCCACATCAAAGCTCTCTGCAGAGCGCAGCCACAGGGTTAAGGGAGAGTCATCAATTCCTTCTACATTCACATTCTGGATCAACACGTTCATCATGTTCTTCTATCTCTGCTGTGAGGCTTCAATGATGGGATGGCTCGTGACCTATTTCAGGGCTCTGGGCTATGATGCGGCGTTCTCCACACTCATGCAGTCACTTCTCTGGATCATGATGCTTGTGGGCCGTCTTGTATGTGCCCTCATAGCGAACAAGGTGAACAAGAACAGGCTGATCCTCCTTCTCGGATCATGTCTCCTTCTCTTCTTCGTGCTCCTCATATCTCCGGTTCCTCCTGTTCTCAAGGTCATCGCTGTGCTCGGATCAGGTCTTTCAATGAGCGGCATCTATCCGACGACACTCTCGACGATGGACAGATCCTACAACAGCTCGACATCAGCTACGGGCATCTGCATCGGAACAGCATCGATCGGAGCTATAATCATGCCAGTGATCATCGGTCATACAGCGGACGCGGTGAGTGTCATGGCAGGTTTCTCCACCATAGGAGTCCCTGTGGCCATCATGGTGATCCTCATGATGATGAAGGCCCTGAGAAAATAAGGCAATCTTCACAATACCGGACACATGTAACATGAATACCTGTATACAGTGTTCGATTATTCATTTTACCGGTTGGTACCGGTCACGTTAGTGACAAGCTGTGGAGATTGCAGGTAGAATCATCAATATGAACACCGACTTGGTATATAACATTATCATGATTGTTGTCGGTCTTATACTTATCTACCTTGCAATCCGCAAGGAGATGGAGCCGACACTTCTTCTGCCCATGGGTTTCGGTGCGATTCTCGTCAACATCCCTGGTTCCGTGATGCTCCAGGATAACGCCATACTCCAGTGGCTGTACAATGTTGGTATCGAGAGCGCAGAGGCATTCCCTCTTCTTCTCTTCATTGGAATCGGAGCAATGATCGATTTCGGTCCGCTTATCTCAAAGCCATGGCTGATCTTCATCGGTGCGGCAGGCCAGGGTGGTATCTTCATCTCCATGATCATAGCATCCCTTCTCGGCTTCCCTCTCAATGATGCCGCTTCAATCGGTATCATCGGAGCTGCAGACGGTCCTACAGCCATCCTTGTCTCACAGCGCCTGAACTCACAGTACATAGCACCGATCCTCATTGTCGCTTACTGCTATATGGCTCTCGTTCCCATGATCCAGCCAGTCGTGCTCAAGGCGACAACGACCAAGAAGGAAAGGGCGATCCAGATGCACTACACAGCTGCATCAGTGTCCAAGACAACAAGAATCATCTTCCCGATCGTCACTACAATCGTCTGTGCTCTTCTTGCTCCGGATTCAGCAGCTCTTGTAGGTATGCTCATGTTCGGTAACCTGCTCCGCGAGTGCGGTGTTCTCGACAGCCTCTCACGCGCAGCTCAGGACATGCTCTCACCGCTCATCACACTGCTTCTCGGACTTGCCATCTCTCCGATGATGTCCGGACCGGCTCTCCTGCAGCCTGAGACACTCATGATCATGGCATTCGGACTTGTCGCGTTCATCTTCGACACAGCATGCGGTGTTGTATTCCTCAAGATAGTCAACATCTTCCTGCCCAAGGAGAAGAAGATCAATCCGCTTATCGGAGGCGCCGGAATCTCAGCATTCCCGATGTCTTCCCGTGTTGTCCAGAAGGTCGGTATCGAGGCCAACAAGCAGAATCACCTGCTTCCGTTCGCTCTTGGTGCCAATGTATCCGGACAGATCGCATCCGTTCTCGCCGGAGGACTCCTCCTTTCGGAGCTTCTCCCGATATTCGGCTAAGGAGGTACTGATATGGCAGAACCAAATGTATTCGTACTTGCATTCTCCAGCTGGGGACTTCTCGCAGGTGCGCTTGGCATACTCTTCGTAGCTCTTCTGATCCTTAACAAGGTCACAGGAAAGAAGAAGGATAAGGACAACCAGTAAGGTATAATACCTTTTCGATAAGAAGGCTCCTCTGTTCAGGCAGGGGAGTTTTTGTTTATAGTCATTTCATGGAGATAAGAAAGGCAGTCCCCGGTGACATTCCCCGCATCTTGACCATCTATGATGATGCCAGAGCCTTCATGCGGAGAAGCGGCAACATGAATCAGTGGATTAACGGCTATCCGTCGGAGGATGTTCTGAGGGAAGATACAGCGGCAGGAAATCTCTATGTCGTGTCTGATGAAGAGCTGATCACGGGTGTGTTCTTCTTCTCTGTCATGGATGATCCGACATACCATGTGATAGACGGAGCCTGGTCCTCAGACATGGAGTACGGGGTGATACACAGGATAGCGAGAACGGAAGGCTGTCATGATCTTCTGCATACAGCTCTCTCATTCGCATCCGGATATACGGACTACATAAGAATCGACACTCATAAGGACAACATCCCCATGCAGAGAGCTCTTGAGCGTGAGGGCTTCAGGCATTGTGGCAAGATCTGGATAGCGGACGGATCGGAACGGATCGCCTTTGACCGTCTTTGTTACAGAGACTGAATATGTAGTTTGGATGTACCTGATTGACCATATGTCTGATGGAAAGTAATATCCATCAAACGGGGACGTTCCACGTCTTCCGGCAGACTCATACTGTTCAGTATATCAATTCAGGGTACTGGAATACGCCAATGCACGGCTGTCTGTTCTGTCTTTTCCGATAGGAGGATCATGTATGGTCAGAGTACTGCTTAAACGTGTCAGAGAGTACAAGAAATATGCATTCATAACACCTCTTTTCATGATCGGGGAGGTTGCTCTTGAGGTTCTCATACCGACTCTGATGGCACTCGTCATAGATAACGGTGTGGCCTATAACGATATGCCGTACATAATCCGCATGAGTGTGCTTCTCGTGCTTTCCGCGATGTTCTCGCTGATGTTCGGCATGCTCGGAGCATGGAGCGCATCCAAGGCATCTGCGGGGTTCGCATCGAACATCAGAGAGGATGAGTACCGCAGGATCATGAAGTTCTCGTTCGCCGATGTGGACAAGTTCTCGACGCCGTCGCTCATAACGAGGATGACCACCGATGTGCAGAACGTACAGCAGTCATTCCAGATGCTCATAAGGATCTGTGTGCGTTCCCCCATCATGTTCATATTCGCCATCATAATGGTCTATCACAACGGAGGTACGCTCTCACTTGTATTCGCAGTCGCGATTCCTGTTGTCATTGTCGCGATAGCGCTTCTCCTGACGAAGACACATGCCGCATTCACCAGCGCGTTCCGCGGCTATGATACATTCAACAGGGTAGTGCAGGAGAACCTCAACGGAATAAGGACCGTGAAGGCATACGTCAGGGAGGAAGAAGAACAGGGTAAGTTCGATGAGGCGAGTGAGATCATAAGGCGCAACTTCAAGATAGGTCAGAAGATAATGGCCCTTATGGGACCGACGATGATGAGTGTCACATTCGCTGTCATGATCGTGCTCTCCTATCTCGGAGCGAAGTACATCAACACAGGGCACATGGAGACCGGAGAGCTCATGTCCATATATACATATACCGGACAGATACTCTCATCCCTTGTCATGACAGGCATGGTGATCGTCATGCTCGCAGTCTCATATGCGTCAATGCAGAGGATTGCTGAGGTACTGACGACAGAGCCCTCGATGGATGTCAACGAGAACGGACTGAAGGATGTTCCTGACGGATCTGTCCGCTTCAAGGATGTCTCATTCGGCTATGGAAAGGATTCAAGCGTCCTCTCGGATGTGAACTTCACCATCAACAGCGGTGACATGATAGGAATACTCGGAACGACAGGTTCCGGAAAGACATCACTTGTGTCGCTGATCGCAAGGCTGTATGACGTATCCTCCGGATCTGTGGAGGTCGGAGGCCATGATGTGAGGGAGTACAACCTCGAGGCACTCCGTGAGCAGGTCGCGATGGTACTTCAGAAGAACACTCTCTTCTCAGGAACTGTCGAGAGCAATCTCAGATGGGGAAATCCTGACGCGGCGATGGAGGAGATGAAATGGGCAATGGACGTCTCCGCGGTCTCGACATTCATCACTCCGGATGAGAAGGGACTTTCCGGACGTGTCGAGCAGGGAGGTACGAACTTCTCGGGAGGACAGAGGCAGAGACTCTGTATCGCGAGAGCTCTTCTCAAGAGGCCTAAAATCCTCATCATGGATGATTCGACATCGGCTGTGGATACAGCAACTGATGCGTCCATCCGTCAGGCACTCAGGAATGATGTGAAGGGTCTGACGAAAATCATAATCAGCCAGAGACTCTCATCGGTGATGGATGCCGACATGATCCTGATGATGGACAACGGACGGATCGCGGATGCAGGAACCCATGAAGAGCTTCTTTCACGCAATGAGGCGTACAGGGACCTTTATGAGACACAGACGAGAGGAGGTGATGAAGATGCCAAGAATTAATCCGGGAACAAGCGGCCGCACCACGGCCAAGAATCCGGCAAAGACATTCCGCCGTGTGCTCTCGATCGTTTTCGGAGAGCACAAGCTCATGTTCGTCTTCATCGTCTGCTGCATTATGATATCAGCATTCTCGATAGTCTACTCATCGGTATTCCTCGGTGCATTCATAGACAAGTATGTCATCCCGATCATCGGGGTGGAGGATCCTGACTGGCATCCTCTGATCATGGCACTTGTCCAGTTCGCGCTCATAGTATCAGTATCTGTGGTGTTCAACTATGTGCTCTCTCGCACGATGGTCTCACTGAGTCAGGATACGCTCTATGATATCAGGGACAAGATGTTCCGGAAGCTTGAGTCGCTGCCGATCTCATACTTTGACCAGAACTCACATGGTATGATAATGTCACGCTTCTCAAATGATACGGACACGCTCAACCAGTTGATCTCACACTCCCTGGTGCAGCTCCTGCAGGCGATGATCACCCTTGTCATGGTGTTTGTCACCATGGTGCTGAACAGCATCCCTCTGACCATCACCGTGATCGCATTCGCCGTATTCACCGCCCTTGCCTCCGGATCGATAAGCCGGAGATCCCAGAAGCAGTTCGGTCTCCAGCAGGCGACACTCGGTGCCGTGAACGGGTACATCGAGGAGATGATGAACGGTCAGCGT
>CALXON010000225.1 GCA_944389985.1 uncultured Spirochaetaceae bacterium
GGCGCGGAATGTTGGACCAAAGGTATAAATGTTCTTCATGGCAAGAGCATAGGTCTCACCTTCAAGCTGACCGGAGACGGTGAGGTTGGCAAGCTTGCCGAAGAAATCCTTCGAGTAGTCGACATGACCGTCCTCGGTCCTGGGAAGGTTCTCAAGGTCAAGTGTCGTGACCTGGAACTGTGCACCTGCTCCCTCGCAGTCTGATGCCGAGATGATCGGAGTGTTGACGTACACGAATCCGTTCTCCTGGAAGAAGGAGTGAACGGCGTATGCCATTGTGTTCCTGACCCTTGTCACCGCTCCGAAGAGGTTCGTGCGCGGTCTGAGATATGCCTTCTCCCTCAGAAACTCCACGGTGTGTCTCTTCTTCTGCAGAGGGTAGTCCTGGGGACATGCACCGACAAGCTCGAGCTTCGTGCATCTGAGCTCCGTCGCCTGCGCACCTCCTTCCGAGCTGACTATCGTTCCCTCTGCTATGACACTGGCACCGGTTGTGATGCTGTCGATCAGATCTGCGGGAAAGGACTCCCTGTTGATCACGACCTGAAGCCCCTTCAGGCATGATCCGTCATTTATCTCCAAGAAAGAGACGTTCTTGCTGTCTCTCTTCGTTCTTACCCAGCCCTCTGCGCGGACAATGGCTTCTGACGGGTCGAGGGCAAGAAGCTCCTTGATTCTCTTCTCCATATAAATGCTCCTATCTGGATTTCCTGCATTATTGCACCATGGGTGACAAGGGGTCAAGAATAGCATAGCTATTCGGTGATAGTAAGGATTAACTATGGATTATTCGTGTATGGTGAAGAGTCAGCATTGACTTACTATGTGCTGCGGACTAAACAGAGAACATGCTTGAAGTCATAGGCACGAAGAAGGACAGGGAGACAGCCAGGGCTGTGAGGTATCTCAAGGAAAGGAGGATACCGTTCTCATTCATGGATCTTTCAGAGAGGAAGGAGCTTCCTGAGAAGATCTGGAGAAGCATCCTCTCATCCTGTCCTGCAGAAGACATTATTGATACATCATCGCGTTACTTCCGTGACAACGTATATGCATGGCGTGAGTATGATCCGGAGACGGAGCTCAGGGAGCACCCGGAGCTTATGAGACTTCCTGTCCTGAGGATGGGACAGAAGGCCTCTGTGGGATTCTCTGAGGACTTTCTCAAGGAGGTGCTCTGATGCATTACGCCGTGCTGTCGACCGGAAGCTGCGGGAACTGCTATATCTTCCATGAGAATGACAAGGCCCTGATAATCGATGACGGGGTCACGTTCACAAAACTGACGAAGGGCCTTGAGAACCACGGGATACCGATGTCGGACGTGCAGGCCATGTTCATCACGCATCTCCATCCTGATCATTCGAAGGGAGTCGGAGTCTTCCAGCGGAAGACAAAGCTTCCCGTATACCTTTCGGATATAGCGATGAACGGCAACGGTGATGTGATCGAGAAGCAGAAGATAAGCAGGGAAGAGCTCGTGCCATACAGCTTCGGGGAGATGATAAGGGTCGATGGTTTCACCGTCCATCCGTTCCGCACGTCACATGACAGCGCGGGCTCCGCAGGATACTACATCGAGAGCGATGACGGTGTCAGGATATTCCTCATGACAGACACCGGTGTCATTCCAGATGATGCTGCGGCCTATGCTGAGAAAGCTGATGTGAAATTCATCGAGTCGAATTATGATGAGAATATGCTTGAGAACGGACCATATTCTGTCCAGCTCAGGCGGAGGATAAGCGGTACATACGGTCATCTCTCGAACAGATGTGCCGTAGATTTTGCCAGAAGGGTGTCACATCAGGGAGACAGTGTGTATTTCGTGCATATCAGCGCGAACTGCAACTCTCCCGATGTTCTCAGGGATTATGCCATGAAGGAGATTCCTTCCGGCATATTCTGCAGAGTATGTGAGAGAGGCGAGACTTTTGAGGGGTTCAGGGATGCCAGATAAGAGAAAAAAGGAAATCAGAAAGAAGAACAATGAGTACAGTCTTAAAAACTGCAGGAGAATAAAGAGACAGGACGGACTTGTGATGAAGACAGTCCGTGGCTATACATTCACGGATTTCGTCGATGCTGTCTCCCACCGCTACGGGAAGAGGATCTGCTACCGTGTCTTCCGTACCGGAGAGGAGAACGACACGACATACAGCCAGCTCGGATGGCATGCGTATGCAATAGCATCCTATCTTGCGGGCAAGGGCATAAAGAAGGGTGACAGGATCGCGATCTTCGGAGAAAGCTGCCCGAGCTGGATGGAGATGTATCTGGGCATAGTGCTCATCGGTGCCATAGCCGTTCCGATCCTCCCGGATTTCTCCGCAGCTGAGGCTTCCCACATCATAAAGGAGAGCGGTGCTGTCGGTGTCTGTCTTAACCAGAAGCAGCATGCGAAGCTCTCAGAGGGAACGGGAGACCTCATGGTATTCAGGATGGAGGACCTCGTGCATGTTCCTTCGATCCCTGAGGGATACACATTCATGACAGCTCCCGGTTTCTCGATGCGCTCCGCGAAGATCAACGCGGAAGAGGTGAAGAAGAGAAAGCCTGAGGAGACCGATACGGCCTCAATCATATTCACATCCGGCACGACAGGAGCCTCAAAGGGTGGCGTTCTCAGTCATATCAACATACTCAGAGGCGCTGATCTAGCCACTGACATCTATGTGAAGATCAAGCCTGGAGACAGGGCGCTCTCAATACTCCCGATGAGCCATGTCTATGAGTTCACGATCGGACAGATCCTGCCGATGATGGTCGGAATGGAGATCACGTTCCTCGGCCGTCCGCCGGCAGTATCGGTGCTGATGCCTGCTCTCATGGAGGTCAGACCCCATGTCATGCTCACAGTTCCGCTTCTCATTGAGAAGGTGTACAAGGCCGCAGTCCTTCCTGTCCTCCGTGACAACAAGAAGATCGCTTCCCTTATAAAGAAGCCGGTCATCGGCTCCTTCGTCTACAGGACGATCGGTGCCAATCTCATGAAGACATTCGGACACAGCCTGAAGTTCTTCGGTATCGGTGGAGCTCCTCTCGACAAGGATGTCGAGAAGTTCCTTCACAGGGCGCATTTTCCGTATGCGATCGGTTACGGACTTACGGAGACAAGTCCTCTTGTAGCAGGTTGCGGCTCAAAGCATCACAGACAGCATCCGG
>CALXON010000226.1 GCA_944389985.1 uncultured Spirochaetaceae bacterium
CAGTCTGTCTGCTTCCAGTCAGGAGCAGAGGCTTCCTTCCACCTTTTTTTTTTTTTTTCCACAGCAAAGATTCGGCTTTACGTTTCATATTGCAATTATAGCTTGAAATTGATTTTTTGGAACCTAAAAATCATAGAACTCATGATTTTCTGGAACTTAAAAATCAAAAAACGGACTGATCAACCGAAAAGCCCGACCCTTAATACGAATAAAGCTACTCAAGAATAGTGTGAAGAATATCCCTCACCTCAGGATCTGAATAGACTGTGTCGATCTCATCATGTGTCAGACCGATGAACTCATGGCATGTATAGTGGATCCATGCAGAGTCCTCCGGTTTCTTGAGAACATGCTTCCTGCACCAGTAGTCCGGCTGGATGGCAAGTGGCGGTTCATCCTTGTAGAGAGGGACCTTGTAGTCGTAGACAGCGACCTTTATGTCCTCTCTGGGAATTCCCTCCTTCATGATCTGGCCGACAAGGGCATTGACCGTCATGCCTGTATCGAAGATGTCGTCGACAATGAGGATCTTCTGTCCCTTCTTCAGGTTTCTGGGACTCCATGTCCATCCATCGATATCCACATGACCTGAGTGCTCCTTGACAGAGCCATATGAGCGGGCGACGACCGCGGCATAGAAGACAGGAGTCCTGCCCTCCTTCATCGCAATCAGCTTGTAGTACTCGCTCATCACGTTTGCCATATAAGCGCCTCCGCGGAGCGAATCGTAGATCACGTCAGGAACGAAATGATCCTCAACGTGCATCCTCCTCACCAGTTTCAGTGCAGCATCCCTGATCATGTCGCATGTGATGAAGTCCTTGGCCATCTCTCCTCCTTTCAGATTCTCGTCAGAATCTCAAGACCGGAATCCGTAATAGCGACGGTATGCTCCCAGTGACAGGCAGGTTTGCCGTCAGCTGTTCTCACACCCCAGCCGTCGGGATCTGTCTTAATTCTGTACGTTCCCATGTTTATCATGGGTTCTATCGCGAAAACCATTCCTTTTCTGATTCTTGGATTCGGATTCATCAGGGAGACATAGTTCGGAATCTCAGGATCCTCATGGATCTCAAGTCCGACACCATGACCGCAGTAATCACGGACAACACCATAGCCGAACTTGCGACAGTGGCCTGAGACAGCGGCTGCAATGTCCTGGATCCTCGCATTGGGCTTGCCAGCCGCCTCGATTCCGAGATAGAGACTCTTCTCCGTCTCGACATTGAGCTTATGAACCTCAGGAGAGACCGTTCCGATCTCATATGTATGCGTTGAATCGCTTATATACCCGTTCTTCTCAAGACAGATATCGACAGAGACGACATCTCCGTCCTTGAGTATCTCCTTCTTTGAGGGAATACCATGGATGACCATGTCATTTACGGAGACGCATGTCGCAGCAGGATAGCCCATGTAGCCGAGACACGGAGCTCCGGCATGATGACGCTTCATCCAGTCATGGAAGAGCTTGTCCACATCCCATGTGCTCATTCCTGATGATATCTGGGGGCCGATCTCCTCGAACATCTCTGCAAGCATCTTGCAGCTTGTCCTGATTCCGTCGATCTCCTGATCAGATTTCAGCTGGATCATCTGTCGCTCTCCTTCTCATTCAGGCAGTCCTTCCTGTAGGTATCGAGAATACCGTTTATGAAGCGGAACGAGACATCATTCGAGAGCTCCTGTGAGAGCTTCACAGCCTCATCGATGACGATTGCCGGATGGACGTCACGGGAGAATGCCAGCTGATAGAAAGCCACACGGAGAATGTTCCTGTCAACAAGATCAATCTTCTCGATAGGTCTGTTGAGGGAATACTTCGATATGAGCGCGTCTATAGCCTCAAGATTCTCAAGTGTTCCATAGACAAGAAAACGGATGAAGACCTTGTCGTCCTCACCGAGGGAAGAGACCTCTTCCTCATTCATCCCCTGATACGGATCGAATTCCGCATCAGAGGAAAGATTACCATTGAAATCCAGGGAGTACAGTGTAGATACCGCAATCTCCCTGTCACGATGTCTTTTCATCAGTTACCCTTGTAGAGAATATTGATTCTTGCCTCACCTCTGAGCTCTGTGAGAAGAGACTGGAGTGCGTTTGAGGCAGCTACCTGTGCGTTCCTGTTGTAAAGGATCTGATAGATATAGTCATGAACTGTCGTGGAGTCCTCCGGAGATACCGGATCAGTGAGGGAAAGAAGCTTTCCTGCGCTGTGCACGGAGACCTTGACGATGTGGTAACCGGTGTTGGACTCGAGAACAGGAGAGATGTCTCCGGCATCAAGTCTCAGGACCTCATCACAGAAGGCATCACCCCATCCCTGACGTGCTGCAGTGTTGTTGATCGTGAGCCAGCCGATCTCTCCGCCGTTGTTCCTTGAGCCGTCATCCTCACTGTACTCCTGTACAGCCTTCTCGAATGTGATGGCACCGGAAGCGATGTCGGCACTTACCTTCTCAAGCTCTGCCCTCTTCGCCTCGTTCTGGCTGGCAGCCTCCTCGGCTGTCACTGTATCATCAGCGACGACCTTGACCTTATAGATATGAGAGAGCTTCACTGCCTCAGGCTGGAAGAATGTCTGCTGGTTCTGTCTGAAGAAGTTCTGGATGTCGCTCTCAGTAGGTTCTGTGACGTTCTGGAGCTCCTCACCTCTCTCCTGCATGAGATACATGTTCAGTATCTGCTGGTTCCTGAGGGACCTTCTGTAGTTCTCGACAGTACCGAACTGCCTGATGATCTCAGCCTCGAACTGGTCCTCTGTCACTGTCTGTCCGGCAAGAGCCGCCTGCTGCTGGGCATTTGAGAAGACCTGCCTGTAGAGAGAGTCGATCTGACGGTCATTGATGGTGATACCGTCACGCTCAGCTCCCTGAAGGAAGACCTCATCGTTGATCATTGTCTGGAGCACATCCTGTGCCGTGACATTCGTCATACCGGCAGCCCTGTATCTCTCGACCTCAGCATTGAGATCCTCGACACTGATCACGCTGTTGCGGATGAGGTTCACGGTGGCTGCAGGCTGCGAGATCATCGAAGCCGCAGAAACGGAGAATGCTGCAAGAAGCACCATAAGCATTAAGGATATTCTCTTCATCAGTAGTTCCTCTCTACATTGAGGCGCTTTCCTACAGCCTGGGCCTCCTCAGGCTTGTTTATGACTTCGGAAAGCTTGAGATACATTCCCTCGCTCTCCATCAGCTTCATGAGATTGAGAAGCGTCTTGTTCTTTCTCAGACCACCTGAGATGAACGCCATTGATCTCTTGCCCGAAACTGTTCCTGCCTGTGCAAGATACTTCTTGATGACAGCGGGCAGAGATGCTGAGAAAAAAGAAACAGGCTCAGAACCTATGATCACATAATCATAGACCGTAAGCCTCTTCTCCTCTGTGTACATGTTGATCACGTCGACAGTATGACCGTTGCCTGCTATTCCCCTCGCGAGAGCTTCGGAAATCGCCTTGAGCTTGTCATTGTCGCGTGCTTTCCCTGCATAAAGGACACAAACCTGCATCTAACTTCCTCTTATAGTGAAAATATAAACCGGCTGTCCCCATAAGGGAAGCCGGCAGTTTCTGAAAAGGAATCACTGAGCGGAGACTGTCTCTGCTCCGGCCTCTGTGCCTGCAGCCTGATCGACCCAGCTTCCACCCTCTGTTGTCTCGGCGACAGCTGCTGTCGTTGCCTCAGGAACTGAATCACTTGTCTTGCTGACGAAAGCGACAACAAGTGAGAGAACCATGAAGACTATTGCCAGGGTTGTCGTGGCCTTGGTGATGAACGTTGATGTTCCTGAACCGAATGCGGACTCAGAACCACCGCCGAAGATACCGCCAAGTCCTACACTGTTCTCATCCTGGACAGCTACCAGGAAGATGAGAAGCAGAGCGACAATGCAGAAAAGCACAAGAAGTATGATACCTAAAATACTCATCTCTTACTCCATTAATTAGCAAATGTTATGATGGGCAGGAACTGCTCGAGAGTAAGGGATGCTCCACCTACGAGCGCCCCGTCGACATTCTCCTTCTCCATCAGGGCCTTGATGTTACCGGCCTTAACAGAACCACCATACTGTATAATGAGATTTTTAGCAATATCATCAGAGTACAAAGATGACACTGTGAAGCGTATGAAGCTGTGTGCGCTGTCAGCATCCTCAGGTGTTGCTGTCTCACCAGTGCCGATCGCCCAGACAGGCTCATAAGCTATGGTGATGTGGCTCATCTCCTCAGGAAGGACATCCTTGAGACCTACCTCAAGCTGACGCTTCAGCACTTCCTCGAGCTTTCCGGACTTCCTCTCCTCGAGTGTCTCACCGACACAGAGTACGACGTCCATCTTCAGTGAAAGAGCAAGAAGCACCTTGGAGTTGATGATCTCATCTGTCTCTCCGTAGTACTGTCTTCTCTCACTGTGTCCGAGTATCACTGTCCTGATACCGAGGTCCAGAAGCATCTCAGGAGAGACCTCTCCTGTGTATGCGCCTGCGAGGTGGTTAGCCATGTTCTGTGCTGCGACGATGATGTCAGAACCCTTTACAGCCTCAAGAACCGCAGGAAGCGATACAAAGGACGGGGCGATCATGACACGGCAGTCAGGAGAGGCCTTCTTCACGGCATCCGCCAGAGAGGCGGCATACTTGGCGCCCTCCGACGGTGTGAGATTCATCTTCCAGTTACCAGCGATATATGGTCTTCTCATAATCATTTCTCCAGAGCCTTGATGCCGGGAAGCTCCTTGCCCTCGAGGAACTCAAGGGAAGCTCCGCCACCAGTCGAGACATGTGAGATCTTGTCAGCAAGACCGAACTTGTTGATTGCTGCGACGCTGTCACCTCCGCCGACGACTGTCGTGGCGTCGGATGCTGCGAGAGCCTTCGCTACCTCCTCAGTTCCCTTTGCGAATGCTGCGAACTCGAATACGCCCATAGGACCGTTCCATACGACGGACTTCGCACTCTTCACAGCTGCGATGATCTTCTCTGCTGTCTTCTTTCCGATATCCATGCCCATCAGATCATCAGGGATGTCTACGCCGTCAATATAGACAGGCTCAGCATCTTCCTTGAACTCAGCTGCAGCAACATGATCAACAGGAAGGATGACCTCAACGCCCTTCTCCTCAGCCTTCTTCAGGAATGAGGAAGCTGTCTCGAGGAAATCGTCCTCGACAAGTGACTTGCCGATCTTGTGTCCCTGTACCTTGAGGAATGTGTATGCCATGCCTCCGCCGATGACGACTGTGTTGCATGTCTTCACGAGAGACTCAAGCACTGTGATCTTCGAAGAGACCTTGGATCCTCCGATGATTGCAACGAAAGGCTTGTCAGGATTCTCAAGAAGCGGAGCCATGAACTTGACTTCCTTCTCAATGAGGAAACCTGCATAGGACGGAAGATAGTGTGATACACCCTCTGTGGAAGCATGAGCGCGGTGTGCTGTGCCGAATGCGTCATTGCAGTAGATGTCACCATAGGAAGCGAGTGTCTTGGCGAACTCTGGATCGTTGCCCTCCTCTTCCTTGTAGAATCTTACATTCTCAAGAAGAAGGACCTCACCAGGCTGGAGTGCCTTGACTTCCTTCTCAACCTCCGGTCCGATCACGTCCGGAGCGAGCTTGACTTCCTTTCCGAGAAGCTTTGAGAACTCTGCTGCGACAGGAGCGAGAGAGAAATCAGGATTCTTCTGTCCCTTAGGGCGTCCGAGATGTGTCATCACGACAAGGGATGCACCGTTGTCGAGGATGTACTTGATCGTAGGCAGTGCAGCCTTGATTCTTGTGGCATCTGTAACGACACCGTTCTTGAGAGGAACATTGAAGTCCACACGGATGAGAACTCTCTTTCCTTTGAGATCCGCTTCATTGATCGTATTAAGAACCATATTGACCTTCCTTTATGAAAAAGGGCCTGCTTACCGGCAGGCCCGTATGTCCGGCCGAATCATGCCGGAGTGAAATCAGCCATTGACCTTCTTCATATGAGCGATGAGGTCAAGAACCTTGTTGGAGTAACCAACCTCATTGTCATACCAAGAAACGACCTTTACGAATGTGTCTGTAAGAGCGATTCCAGCCTTGGCATCGAAGATTGATGTCCTCTTGTCGCCAAGGAAATCAGAAGATACGACAGCATCCTCTGTATAGCCGAGAACACCCTTGAGCTCGCCCTCAGAAGCTTCCTTCATGGCAGCGCAGATCTCGTCATACTTTGCAGGCTTTGCAAGGTTGACTGTGAGGTCAACGACAGAGCAGTCAAGAGTAGGAACTCTCATTGACATACCTGTGAGCTTGCCGTTGAGAGCAGGGATGACCTTGCCTACAGCCTTTGCAGCACCAGTTGAAGACGGGATGATGTTGCCGGAAGCAGCGCGTCCGCCTCTCCAGTCCTTCATTGAAGGTCCGTCAACTGTCTTCTGTGTAGCTGTTGTTGAGTGAACAGTTGTCATGAGACCGTCAACGATACCGAACTTGTCATTGAGGACCTTTGCGATAGGAGCAAGACAGTTTGTCGTGCAGGATGCGTTGGAAACGAACTGTGTTCCCTTGACATATGTGTTCTCGTTTACACCAACGACGAACATCGGTGTGTCGTCCTTTGAAGGAGCTGACATGACGACATACTTCGCACCAGCGTTGATATGAGCCTGTGCCTTCTCCTTTGTGAGGAAGAGACCTGTTGACTCGACGACGTACTCAGCACCGACCTCGTCCCACTTGAGCTCGTTAGGATCCTTGCATGCTGTTACGCGGATTGCCTTTCCGTTGACAATGAGCTGTGACTTCTCGACATCAGCCTCGATCGTGCCGTTGAACTGACCATGCATTGTGTCATACTTGAGCATGTAAGCAAGGTAATCTACCGGGCAGAGGTCATTAATACCAACAATCTCAACATCCGTGCGCTCCATAGCTGCGCGGAAAACGAAACGACCGATTCTTCCGAATCCATTGATTCCGACTTTCATCTGTTTTTCTCCTTATGATCGTTCAGCACAATCGATAAATTCTTATCAGATATCACCCGGAAGATACCATTTTATATGAAAAATGGCAACCGAGGACCATCCATTACAAATAATATAATACCTGCAAGGTATTTTGTCACTCACTAGCCTTTTGTATCTATCTGAAGTTTGTCCTTCAGTATGACATCATGGGCACCACCCTCGATGATCGATGTCGGTGAGACGATCGTGAGCTTCGCCTTGGATCTGAACTCCTCCAGACTCAGCGCTCCGCAGTTGCACATCGTCGACTTGATCTTCGACACGGTAAGGGCGACGTTGTCCTTCAGCGGGCCTGCGTATGGAACATATGAGTCCACTCCCTCAGGGAAGGATAGCTTCCTGTCCCCGCCGAGATCGTAGCGCTGCCAGTTCCTCGCCCTCTGGGAACCCTCACCCCAGTACTCCTTGAGGTAGTTTCCGTTGATGTTGACAAGTGCCGACGGAGACTCATCGAAACGTGCGAAATAGCGGCCGAGCATCACGAAGTCAGCGCCCATGGTAAGTGCTATCGTCATATGATAGTCAAAGACTATTCCTCCATCTGAACAGACAGGGATATATACACCTGTCCTGTCATAGTACTCATCCCTGGCTTTCACGACATCGATGAGAGCTGAGGCCTGTCCCCTTCCGATACCCTTTGTCTCCCTTGTTATGCAGATCGAACCTCCGCCTATTCCGACCTTGATGAAGTCGGCACCTGCATCTGCGAGGAAGCGGAAGCCGTCACCGTCAACGACATTTCCAGCTCCGACCCTGACGCTCTCGCCATACTTGCTGCGGATCCATGAGAGGGTCCTCTTCTGCCATTCCGAGAATCCTTCGGAGGAGTCTATGCAGAGCACATCGACACCTGCATCGACAAGAGCCGGCACCCTCTCCTCATAATCCCTAGTATTGATTCCCGCTCCGACGATGTACCTCTTTCTGGAATCGAGAAGCTCAAGGGGATTCTCCTTGTGTGCCGAGTAGTCCTTCCGGAAGACGAGTGAGACAAGGTTTTCATTCTTATCGAGGATGGGAAGCTGGTTGAGCTTGTGCTCCCAGATTATGTCATTGGCCTCGGAAAGGGTTATACCCTCATTTCCGTAGATGATCTTCGAGACAGGTGTCATGAATGATGAGACAGGCTCATCCTCGCTCATTCTCGATATACGGTAATCGCGGGATGTGACGACACCCTCAAGTCTGCCTGTTGCCGATCCGTCCGATGTGATCGCGATAGTCGAGTGTCCTGTCTTCCTTGTCAGCTCAAGCACATCATGGAGGGTGCTGTCAGGACGGAGGTTGCTGTCCGACTCGACGAATCCGGCCTTGTATGCCTTGACCCTCCTGACCATGGCAGCCTCGTTCTCGATGCTCTGGGAACCGTAGATGAACGCGACGCCTCCCTCTCTTGCGAGGGCCTCGGCCATGCGCTCACCTGAGACTGACTGCATTATGGCGCTGACCATCGGTATGTTCAGTGATATGGCGCTCTCCTCACCCTTTCTGAATTTCACGAGAGGTGTGCGGAGGGAAACGTTTGAAGGTATGCATTCCGAAGAGGAATATCCGGGAACGAGCAGGTACTCGCTGAATGTCCTTGAAAGCTCATCAAAGAAAAAAGCCATGGATTGTCTCCTTGGCCTATTATTTATCTCAAAAACTCCGGATTGTTGCAACACCTCAGCTTCTCTCCGGAACAGGTGCATCCGTAAGGTAGAGAACAGCGCTTCCTGATGCAGGAAGCCTCACTTCCATATGTCCTCCTGAGATGCCCACATCAGCGTTTCCTGCAAGCACAGAGACATTTCTGGAAGGAAGCGGGAAGAGCGGAATGCTGACGTGACGCCCACGCCTGCATCTGTTGATAACGGCAACCGCAGCCTGTCCCCTTCCTATACGCATCAGAGTAAACGCCTCATTATCCAGAGCCTCTGCATGGAACGCGGAATACGGGAAGAACGGCATTGATCTCAGAGCAGCCATCTTCCTGTAGATTTCCATTCTCTTCCTGTTCCATTTCTCCTCATCCCAGCACATCGGATACCTTGCTCCCTCAGGAGATCCCATACGCCCGTCAATCCCGGTCTCATCACCATAGTAGACTGACGGCATACCGGGCAGCATGAAGAGAGCCATGACAGCACCCTCATAGAGTGCTTCATCCATCACCATCGCATTTGAGTGGAGACGGGGTGTGTCATGTGAGTCGAAGAGATTAATCTGGAAGAACGCCATCTGATCAGGAAGTGATCCTATTCTCTCCGTGAGTGCCGAGACAACCTCCTCCCCTGTCCATTCTGCTTCCCTCTCAGGATCGAAGCCCCAGCCGGGGTTGAGGAATCTGTCACGCTCCCCCATCCAGCTTCTGATGATGCGTCCCGATCCGAAGTAGTTCATCGTACCGTCCCACATGTCACCGGAAAGGTAGTCACCGGAATCATCCCAGTCCTCCCCGACGATATAGAGGTCATGCTTTATCTCCTTTAGTGAACGTCTGACCTCCCTCCATATCTCATGCGAGAGCTGTGTCTTCCCGCTTCTTCCGACCTCTGCCGCGACATCGAGCCGCCAGCCGTCTATACCGAACGGAGGACGGATGAAGCGCTGCATCGCTGAATCAGGTGCGCGGTAGATCAGATCCCGGAGTTTCTGTGATCTGTAATCAAGCTCAGGAAGTGTCCTGACATTCCACCAGTACTTTATCTGGCCGTTATCATCATGCGCATAGAAAGATGCCTCCTCTGAAGAGGGATCTTCAACAGCCTTCCTGTACCATTCATTGTCGATACCTGTATGGTTTATGGAGATGTCGAGGATCACACGGATGCAATGGCTGTGGAGTACTGAGATCATTTTCGAGAGCGCCTCATCACCACCGAGCCTCCTGTCAACATGGAAGAAGTCAACGGCATCATATCTGTGGACAGTCCTCGCATCATTCACAGGATTGAGATAGACGGCAGTAACACCGAGAGACTCGAGGTACTCAGCCTTCTCCGCAATACCCATGAGGTCTCCTCCGTAGAAGTCCAGACATCTCGCGCTCTCATAGTCTTTCGGAGGATCGTTCCAGTCAGGTGCGGAGACAATGCCGCCGTCATACTCATACTCTCCGCTGACCGCCCTTCGGGAGGTTCCTGAGGAGAAGAATCTGTCAGGGAATATCTGATAACATGTCGATTCTGCAACCCAGCGTGGGAAATCAGCAGACGGAAGGATGGAAAAACGCGCTGTGAGCGGAGGAACACTTCTCGTTATTCCTTTCTTTGAATAGTAATAGCTTCTGCCCTGTGTGAAGAATGCGAAGTAGTATCTGAAAGGCTCATCAGAATCAGGAACTGTGCATCTTCCTGTGTATCTCTGATAGCCGTTGGTCATTCCGTTCTCATCCATCCGGTATGACCATGTGTTGCCCGAACTGCTGTCCGCGAAGAGAAGCACTCCGTCAGGACGCCCGGAGAAGAGTATCGAGAGCTCGACATCACCGCCACGCCCGGGGAAAAGAGGAGTTACGAAAAGATCTGAATAGGATGAGAATGCCTTAATGGTCAACATATGCCGCCTCAGGCATCATTATATCACCTGAAGCGGCAGAAATGATCAGCGTCCTACTGCGCTGAGGATCGACTTGAGGACATCCTCCGGAGATACGGATGCGTCAATGTCGACAAGGAGTCCCTTCTCCTTGTAATAACCGATGAGTGGCTCTGTGGAAGCCTTGTAGACCTCGAGACGGTGTCTGATGGCCTCTGGCTTGTCGTCATCGCGCTGGATGAGCGGCTCACCTGTCTCATCATCGATTCCCTCTTTCTTCGGAGGATTCGTCACGATGTGGTAGATCCTGCCTGTGGACTTGCAGAGACGGCGCCCTGAAAGTCTCTTCACTATCTCCTCCTCGTCAAGGACGAAGTTGAGGACATAGTCTATATCATCAATACCGGAGAGAGCCTCGGCCTGAGCGATCGTACGCGGGAAACCGTCGAGGATGTAACCGTTTGCGGTATCATCCTTTCCGAGTCTGTCGCGGACCATCTCACATGTCACATCATCAGGAACAAGACCGCCGGAAGCCATGATGGCCTCGACCTTCTTTCCCAGCTCCGTTCCGTTCTTTATGTTCTCGCGGAAGATGTCACCTGTCGAGATATGCGGTACATAGAGCTCCTTCTTGAGAAGAGCTGCGACCGTTCCCTTTCCTGCCCCCGGAGGGCCCAAAAGCACTATGTTCATTTAATCACCTCAGAGGAGAGTATAGCAGAAGAGAAGATTATATTCATCTGATTGATTCATGGAGCGCAATCGAATACCATCAGATCATGCAGAGTAGAGCTGTCCTGACATCTCTCATCATCGTCCTCACTCTCATCTCGTGTGAGAGCGTGAATGTCGAGGCATACCTTGAGGAGGGCTATGAGCTCAGCGGCGCCGATGCGGCTGCGGTGTATGAGAGAGCACTGACGGAGACCGATTCAGAGAAGATCTACTACAACCTCGCCTACTCCTACATCGAGGCTGGAGAGTATGACAAGGCGATTGCCACTGCGACCTCAGCTCTTGAACTCTACCCGGAGATGCTCCGCTTCAGATACCTCAGGGCGTATGCATACCGCGAGACATCGAGACTTGTATCCTACGAGAGGGAACTTCAGGCCATACTTGAGGAAGACCCGGGAAACAACATGATCCGCGGACTCCTTGCAACATACTACAAGAACATGGGGCTGGACAGTAAGGCGAAGTCAGAGGCCATGGAGATACTCAGACGTGATCCCGCAGACAGCACAGCGCTTTCTGTGATGGCAGGCTACAGCGAGTTCTATGACACGATCGACAGCGGGGAGACAACGAAAGAGGATCTGATGAAAGAAAGGCCCTGGAGCATTCCTCCAGAGCTCTATGATCCGCTGAGGATATACCGCGGAGAAGGTCTTATAAGCTGGACCTGATCCTCTTCCACTCAGAGACTGCAAGTTCATCACACCTGTTGTTAAACTCGTTCGAAGCATGGCCCTTCACCCATATGAATGTCACGCTGTGGGTCCTTATCAGTGTGAGTATGCGCTTCCAGAGATCGGTATTGGGAACGAGCTTTCCTTTCTTCATGAATCCGGCCTTCTCCCATGTGAACACCCATCCCTTGTTCACGGAGTCCACAAGGTATTTCGAGTCAGAGTAGAGATCGACCTCACATGTTTCCTTCAGAGCCTCAAGTGAGGAGATCGCGGCCATGAGCTCCATGCGGTTGTTCGTAGTGTTCTCCTCACCTCCCGACATCTCCTTCATGTGTCCGTTGTATGAGAGTATCGCCCCCCATCCGCCTGGACCGGGATTACCTGAGCATGCACCGTCTGTGTAGATGACTACCTTCTTCACCTGACACCTGTCTTCTTGATGATATGATAGCCGAACTGGGTCTTCACAGGCTTCGATACACTCCCTGTGGACATCTTCCTCACGGCATTCTCGAAAGCAGGAACCATCTTCCCCTCTCCGACCCAGCCGAGCTCCCCGCCCTTCGCCTTCGACGGACAGGTTGAATACTGATCCGCAAGCGATGAGAAGAACTCACCCTTCTTCACCCTCTCATAAAGCCTTTCTGCAGTAGCGGCATCCT
>CALXON010000227.1 GCA_944389985.1 uncultured Spirochaetaceae bacterium
ACCCCTTTGATCTCGGGATCGGAGTCTCGGCAGGAGCTGCTGATCTTGCCACATACTTCGCCAGGCAGAGAGGAAGGGTTCTCCGTTACTACACGATCTACCCGAGAAGAAAGGAATACATGGGATTGTGGCCGCTTCTCAGATACGGGACGTTCATGAATCTCAAGTACATCTATGAGGACCTCTCACTTCCGGGAAAGGAGGATCCCTTCGATGCTGACGCATATACGTCATCACATACCGACATGGTCTTCATAGCGACTGACGCAGAGACGGGAAAGCCCGCATACTTTCCAAAGGATGCGCTGAGGAAGGGAGAGATGACCGTGCTCGAGGCATCAGCTGCCCTCCCTGTGGCATGCAAGCCGATCAAATTCAGGGGAAGATCATATTTCGACGGAGGCATCTCCGATCCGATCCCGTATGAGAAAGCATTCAGCATGGGAGCTGAGAAGGTTGTCGTCATCCTGACAAAACCGGAGGACATGCTGCGTGATCCGCAGAAAGATGAATGGGTGGTCAGAAGGCTCCAAAAGAAGCATCCCGCAGCGGCTGAGACGATGAGAAGAAGAGCAGAGACCTACAACAGCCAGATACTCGGAATGAGGAAGTATATAGAGAGCGGAAAGCTTCTTGTGGTGGCTCCTGATGACACATGCAATGTCACGACAACAAAGCACAAGAAGGATGACATACTGCGGCTGTATGACAAAGGTTATAAGGACGCAGTGAAGATACTTCCGTTCATAGAGTCATAGAAAAAGGGGCCGGAGCCCCTTTTCTCATCAATATCTATTTGTATCAGCCGAGAAGAAGCAGACAGAACACGAGTGTGAAGAGAGCCACAGTCTCTGTGATACCGATTACGATGAAGTAGTTCGCTGTACCCTTTCCGGTCTCCGCGAGAGAGTCGGAAGAAGCTGCGGCCACCTTACCCTGCATCCATGCTGAAAGACCGATTGCGAGTCCTCCGAACACTCCTGTTGCAAGACACAGAAGGTACGATGCTCCGCTTTCAAAAGCAGAACCGATGAAGTTCATGAGCAGGAATCCGTAGATTGTCTGTGTGAGCGGAGCTCCTGCGAATGCGACCATGATGAATGGAGCAGGCTTTCCTGCAGCATAGCATTTCTTCCAGCCACCGACTGCGCTCTGACCGGCGCATCCTGTTCCGAGTCCTGATCCAAGTGCAGATAAGCAGAGTGCACATGCCATTCCGAGATAAGCAAGATTTTCCATATCCTTCTCCTTAGCTATTGCTAGCAGTTTTATCCTGAACCATCTTCCTGAACGGTTCATAGTTGTATCCGGCCCACTCCATTCCGAGAGCACCGGAGAATTCCAGTAGATTCAACCTTACGCCGTGTACGACAACGGAGAGAAGTCCCATGACGAGGGTGAGAACATGTCCGATGACAATGACGACAATACCGATGACGAGCATGGGCCCGTGCATCATCCCGTCTCCCATGCTGTTGAACGACTGTGCGATGGCAAGAGATGCCATTCCGACAGCGAAAAGCCTTATATAGCTCATCAGGTTCGAGAAGCATGAGATCGTATCGAGGAATGTCGTGAAGAATCCTGCAAGTCCGCTCTTGAGACCGGAGACGAAGCTTACGCCAGGTCCCTGGGCTGAGAATACACAGACAAGGAGGAATCCTATACCGACACCTGCCGCGACCATCTTTATCGAACAGGGTTCACCTATGACGAGATTGAGCGCGAGGAAGTACAGGAGTATCACATCGATAAGCCAGCCTGCCTCGGCTATGAGCGAAAGATCCTTCTCCTTCGCTTTTCTCACTATATTCATCACCCTTGCAAGCGAGAGCTGGACAGCACCGAGTATGAAGCAGAACTTCATCAGCATGTTCTGGGTGTATGTCGCATCCAGACCGAAGACCTCCGGGTAGTTCGCTATGCTCGGTATCACAAGCTTCTGCAGTACAGGAAGGGCGTAGAGCACGGACTCAGATCCGAACCATGTTCCCGTCACGGCTCCCCAGATCACGGTTGCCGCACCGACGACATATAAAAGTATGTTCGTATCGGAGCATTTCTTTGACCTGACCTGCATGATCACCGCGATGAGGATGAAGATGAGACCGTAACCCGCATCTCCGATGATCATTGCGAAGAAGAGCGCGAAGAAGACCAGGAAGTATGAGGATATGTCGTACTCACGATAACCCGGAACGGTTCCGAGGATATCGAATACGGGTTTAACGATCCTGACAAGTCCCTTGTACTTTATCTTCGTCGGAGGGTTGTCCTCGTCATCGGGATCAGAGAGGATGTACGCGAGACCATGATCTTTTGCATATGCCCTGAATGAAGCTGCATCATCTTCAGGAATGTATCCTGTAAGATAGATCACATCATCCCCTGCGACACTCTCAGACACGCGCTCAAAAGTGATCTTCTCATCCTTTCTCCTGAGCATCTCCTGATACACAGGTATGTATGCGGCGGCTTCCTGAATCCTGCTGTCGATCTCCCTCAGTCTCTCCCTTCCCTCGAGAATCTCCTTGTCAATCTCCTTCAGTGATTTCTGAGGAAGACGGAACTCTGAGAACGAGAGGCCCTCCGGAAGTGTTCCGGAAAGAAGAGCGACCGCAGCACCCTTGCCGCTGTACGCGACAGGAATGAATGACACCTCAGGATCATCTCTCAGGGAAGCGACATCCTTCGCCGTGCCTGTATAGATTCTTATGGAGACACCGTCGTCAGCAAGCTTCCTGATCTCATCAGGATCGAACTCGCCAAGAGGGGATATCCTCTCACGCTCATTTCCAAGCGCTATGAGACTGCCTTTGATCCTGTCCTCTTCCTGCAGAAGCGAGACAAGTGACTGATGGACGGTCTCGAACTCATCAGCTGAGAGCTTCGAGGAGGACTTCACCTTCTTTCCTCCCCTCTCCTTCAGCGTCTGGAGCACATGATCATGCTCGGACCTGTCCTTCTCGAGACTGTCCAGTCCCTGGGATTTGGAGACCATGTCGGTAATATGCATGACTCCGAGATCCCTCAGCGAGAACAGGAGCTCATCCTTCTGACTGGCTCTGGCTGCTATGACAGCCTTTTTCATCTTAACTATCATATCAACCTGCCTTCACCAGTTTCTTCTTCGATATCTTGCCACGGACAACCGCCGCCGTCTGCTGATCCTGAAGGTAAATTCCTATCACCCTGATATTCTCCTTGGCTTCAGGAATCTTGACCTTCTCGAAGAGATTGACGCGCTGTGTCGTTGTCCTGAGCTCTGCGGTGAGGAGTTCTATCCTCTCCTCCAGAGTCCTGACAAGGGCATCGTACTTTGCGATATCCCTCAGGGCGACAATGGCCTTGTCGACCCAGAGAGGATAGTAGCGGAGATCATACTCAATGGGCTTGAAGAGAAGCTCTCTGAATACAGGGACCTCCACTCCCGCTATATTACCTCTGTCCTTCTCTATCCTGTCCACCTTCACAAGGTTTCCGATAGATTTCTCCTGAGGAAAAGAAGCATTCTCGCCATATACGGCGATCCAGCCTGAAAGAGAGGCCTTGGCTCTTGCCTGCTCCTCCTTCATCCTCGCTATCTCCTGCTCAGACTCCCTGATCACAGCCTGAAGCTGCTGCTGTTTGAGCTGCAGTGTAGGAAGATAGCGCTGGAACTGCTTGAGAGCGTCCTTCTGCTTCTTCTGCTCATTCTTCGTAAGCTTCACACTCAAATCAGCGCTCCTTACTTCGGCCAGTACTGCTCGATGAGATCCGATCTCAGACCTGTCTCATTAGGCTCAAAGCACTCTGCGAGAATCTTCCAGCCCTCATCAAGAGCTTCCTCAAGAGGAATGTTCACCGAAAGATCCATCATCCTCGACTCGAAAGCCGCACCGTATTTGAGGAGCTTCTCATCCCAGTCGGACATCATGAAGCCCATTGAACGCTTCTCAAGTGAATCCTGATACGCGCTGTAGAGCTTGATCATGCCGTCCATGAGGGCACGGTGGTCAGGACGTGTGTCCTTGTTGACATTCTGCTTCAGACGTGAGAGTGAGCCGAACGGCTCGATATGTCCGTGTCTGAGGTAGTACTGTCCCTCCGTGATGTAGCCTGTGTTGTCAGGAACGGGGTGTGTGACGTCATCACCAGGCATCGTCGTGACACCGAGAATCGTCACAGATCCTGCTCCTTCGAATGATACGGCCTTCTCATAGCGGGAAGCCAGTGCGGAGTAGAGATCTCCGGGGTAACCTCTGTTCGAAGGAACCTGTTCCATCGTGATCGCAGTCTCCTTGAGGGAATCACAGAAGTTCGTCATATCCGTAAGGAGGACGAGCACCTTCTTTCCCTGAAGGGCGAAACGCTCCGCGACTGCAAGTGAGAGATCAGGAACAAGCGTACACTCTACTGTCGGATCGGAAGCCGTGTGTATGAACATGATCGTCCTGGACATGGCTCCGGAGCTTTCAAGCGTGTTCTTGAAGAAGAGGTAGTCATCATACTTCAGACCCATTCCTCCGAGAACGATGATGTCGACCTCCGCCTGCATTGCTATACGGGCGAGAAGCTGGTTGTACGGCTCACCTGACACGGAGAAGATAGGAAGCTTCTGGGACTCGACAAGAGTATTGAAGACATCGATCATCGGGATTCCTGTCCTGATCATCTTGTTCGGAAGGATTCTCCTTGCAGGGTTTACCGACGGTCCTCCGATCTCGATCATGTTGTCAGTAAGCTCAGGACCGTTGTCCCTCGGCTTTCCGGCTCCGTCGAACACACGGCCGAGGAGGTTGTCGGAGAAGCTGACACGCATCGGAACGCCCAGGAAGCGGACGCTGTCTCCTGTGGATACACCCATGGCACCCTGGAAAACCTGAAGAGAGACCTTGTCTCCGTCAAGCTTGATGACGTTCGCATAGCCCTTGCCTCTGGATGTCGTGATCTCCGCAAGATCATTGTTCCTGACACCCTCTGCGCGGACCGTGATGACGTTTCCGACTATTGATTCGATTTTGGTGTAGATCTTCTGCATTTATTTCCTCCTTCCCTGATAGAAGGCCTTGAGATCCTTCTCCAGAGCGGAGAAGCGCTCATCCGTCTCCGCAGTTCCGTTCCAGTCAAGGAAGCGCTGTCTGAGCTCATTGAAGAAGAGACGCGCATCCTTCTTGTCCTCCAGAGAGAATGTGGAGGTCAGTATGTCATAAAGCACAGAGAATACCAGACGCTGTCTGTCGACTGTGACAGTGGAGTCAACAGGATCGAAGGAGTTCTGCTGGAGATAGACGGCATCGAGGAACTCGCCCTTCTGATAGATCACATAATCATCAAGGGAGGTACCTTCCTCACCTACGACCTTCATCATCTGTCCTACCTCACTGCCTCTCCTGAGGTATGAGTAGGCCTCATCGACCTTGTTCCTGTCTATGATTCCGCTGTACTTCGACCAGGAATCGAGTGGATCGATCGCAGGATACTTTCTCGCATCCGATCTCTCTCTCGAAAGTCCATGGAAGGCTCCGACGACCTTCAGTGTAGCCTGTGTCACAGGCTCCTCGAAGTTTCCGCCAGCAGGAGATACCGTTCCTCCGATCGTGACCGAACCTGTACGTCCGTCACGGAGCCTGACCTTTCCTGCTCTCTCGTAGAACTCCGCTATCCTCGACTCGAGGTATGCGGGGAAAGCCTCATCTCCCGGGATCTCCTCAAGACGTCCGGACATCTCTCTCATGGCCTGTGCCCAGCGTGATGTACTGTCTGCGAGAAGAAGGACATCAAGTCCCATGTTCCTGTAGTACTCAGCCATCGTGACGGCTGTATATACAGAAGCCTCTCTCGCTGCTACAGGCATGCTGGATGTGTTGCAGATGATTATGGTTCTCTCCATAAGGCTCTTTCCTGTCTTAGGATCGGAAAGCTCTGGGAACTCCTTGAGAACCTCGACGACCTCTCCCGCACGTTCTCCGCATGCTGCGATTATGACTATATCGACATCGGCATTACGCGAAGTAAGATGCTGCAGGACTGTCTTGCCGGCACCGAAAGGTCCGGGGATACAGTATGTTCCGCCCTTTGCGACGGGAAGGAATGTGTCGATGATCCTGATCTTCGTGACCATCGGCTCATCAGGCATGACCCTGTCGGCATAGCCCTTGATGGCTACCTTCACAGGCTGGGTGATGATCATTGAGAGCTCCCTCTCATTACCCTTGCCGTCTTCTATCACACAGATAGTCTCATGGCTTCTGTGCATGCCCTTCTCCGCGATCGTCTTTATTCTCCACTCACCCTGCAAGGTGAACGGTACCATGATCTCATGTCTGAATATTCCCTCAGGAACATAGCCGAACGAGTCACCTGCGATCACAGTGTCACCTGCGTTCTTCGTCGGAGTGAAATCCCACTCCTTGTCCGGAAGCGGATCAAGGTAGACTCCCCTCTCGAGGAAGAATCCGCACTTCTCGGCAAGACCCGGGAGCGGATTCTGGAGTCCGTCGAAAACCTGTGTCAGGAGTCCCGGTCCGAGCTCTACTGAAAGCATCTCACCGGTGAACTCCACCTCATCGCCCACAGCGATTCCTCCGGTCATCTCATAGACCTGAAGGGATGCTATGCCGTCCGTGATCCTGATGATCTCACTCTTGAGACGGGTATCACCGACATGGATATATCCAACCTCATTCTTTATTACCTGGCTAGAGAACCTGACATTGACCATGTTTCCATTCACGCCTGTAACACGGCCGCTAGCTGTTGTTGCCATACTATCTCCTTATCGGAAAATATCCGTTTCAATATCCTTATAAAGCCTGTCGAACTCCTCGAGTCCTTTCTCCGGACTGAAGGATGAGCTTCTCTCTATCAGCTGCAGTTTGAGTGCGTAGATCATCAGAGCCCTAGAAGAGAACGGTGAACCGCCCTCCCTTGTCGAGAGGAAATCGAAGTACATACCGAGAACAGCCCTCTCTCCCTGCAGAGGATCCATGTCCTCCACGATCGACCTGACCTTGTCCTCAAGCATCTTCTCTCCGCCCGATGCCATCTGATACCCGTCAAAACCGAGCTTCTCGGCCCTGACAGCATTCATCATCCTGCTGATCTTCTCCGAATACTCCTGCCATTCCCTGACAATTGAACTTCCTGCCGAGTCAGATGAGGAAGAGAACACAGCCTTCTCCAGATCCCTGTAGTCCTTTCTGGACAGCTGTTCCCTGGCCTTCTCCATGAATTCAGCATAGGTTATCGGAAGCTCCTTCCCCATTGTCAGCATCGGGAGGGTCGAAGCGAAGTAATAATACTCAGCCATAAAACCTCACAGGATGGACTTCAATGCATCTGAGAGATACGGGAAAAGCAGCTCCTGACATTTCTCGGCAGATACATCTATGTATCCAGAGCCATCCTTCTCTGTGATTCTGAATCCGGACTGAAGTGACTGTGACGGTCTGAACTCAAGACCGGATGCGATCTCTGAAGCAAATGTCTTTGAAAGCTCGGAAGCAAGCGCATTGACATCCTCTGCAGGAAGCTCCACAGCCTTTCCAGAGACATCGGATGAGAGGACCGCCTTAACAAGCTCAATAAGATTGCTGCCGTGCATCTCCTTTGAAAGAGCCGCAGACAGTATTTTCGAGTATTCATCCTCGATGCTCTTCTTCAGGGAGAGCGATACATCGCGTGCAGCCTGTCTGATCGCAGCCTCTGACGATGATTTCTCAAGCGCAATGGACTTCTCCGCATCAGCGACCATCTTGTCGCGCTCCTTCTCTGCCTCTCTTACGATGGCATCAGCCTTGTCCTTCGCTTCCTGGATGATCCTGTCCGCTTCAGCCCTGGCGCTGTCGATGCCTTCCTTTCTGATCGAGGCAATAAGATCCTGAATCTGCTGTTCCATAGAATCCACCTAAATTAATAAATCTATTAAACGAATAATAAACACTGAGCCTGCAACAATCAATGGCATCCTCAGTGAAGATTACCTATAGTTTGCATTCGTCCGATATTAGGATAACATACATTCCGGAATGGATATCGAAGAACTGTTCACAAGAAACAAAGCCGTGCGGGGGATACTTTCCATAAGGAATCTCCTGACAGGTCAGATCTATCTGACAGCCACTGAAGATGCGGTCAGGGACATCAGAAAAGAGCGTTTTTCCCTCGATCTCGGAACCCACAGGTCCGCTGAGCTTCAGAAGGACTATGCTGAGACAGGGCTTGAGCTCTTCTCAATCGATCTCGAGAGAGAAGCTGCTGAGACGGATGACCTCAGTGACCTTCTTGCAAGGACAGTGAAAGAGTATGAGGAGAAAGGCGTCAGGATCTATCGCTCCTGATCAGGTTCCTTACTCCTTCCACTGCGACACGGATGGCCGCATCGGTGTCATGGAGGATCGGATTTTCCAGTCCGGCCTTCTCCCTCTCCTGATTGCCTACGACGAAGAACACGGATCCGCACCTCGCTCCAAGGTATGAGGCGACTGTGAACAGAGCTGCGCTCTCCATCTCGGATGCGAGCACTCCCAGTCTCTTCCACGCCTCCCACTTTGAAAGGAGCTCATAGCTGACAGGCATCACATCCGGATCATGCTGACCGTAGAATGAATCTTTGCACTGCACGATGCCCAGATGATGGCTGTACCCGAGAGCTGCAGCGGCAGTCTTCAGTGCCTGGACAACATTGAAATCAGCGACAGCGGGAAATTCGATCGGAGCATACTCACGGCTTGTCCCCTCGTTTCTCACAGCACCTGTGGCTATGACGACATCTCCGCCCTTAACCGGAAGCGCTATTCCGCCGCATGTTCCCATCCTGATGAATGTATCTGTTCCGCATCTGTGGAGCTCCTCCATCGCGATCGATGCGGACGGGCCTCCTATTCCTGTTGATGTCACGGTGACCATCTCTCCTTCCAGAGATCCGGTATATGTGACGAACTCACGGCTGTCGGCGATCTCTCTGGGATCATCGAGATACTTCGCGATGAGGGGAACACGCTTGGGATCGCCAGGGAGGATCGCATAGCGGCCCACGTCCCCCTTCTTTATATGCAGATGATACTGTATGCCCGTTCCATTCATGTAGTCTGACATGAATTCATTATAACACAGGCCTTCACAACTTGATCACATTCCATGCCATATGTACACTCACAACGCCATGAAAGAAAGAAACGCAGCACTTCTCTTGCTTCTGACCTCATTGATATGGGGTCTTTCATTTGTGGCCCAGTCCGTATCATCAGAGAGCATAGGGCCATTCACATTCAATGCAGTACGTCTCATCATAGGTGCACTCGTATTGATTCCATTCGCATTTCCCGGTATTAAAAAACACAAAGGTGACAGGAAGTACTTTCAATCCGCGATGAAGGGAGGATCGCTCTGCGGTCTCCTGCTAGCGGCCGCTTCCGTCAGCCAGCAGGCCGGTGTCGCCGTCTCAGGCGCGGGAAAGGGCGGATTCATCACGTCCCTTTATATAATCATCGTTCCTATCCTTTCCATCCTCACAGGACGGAAGACAACTCTGAGAACCTGGCTCTGTGCCGTTGTGGCTCTTATAGGAATGTACTTCCTGACTCTCTCGGAGGGTCTCTCACTTTCCTCAGGAGACACGATGCTCATTCTCTGCGCATTCATCTTCGCGCTCCACATCATGGCAATCGACAAGGTCGGCAAGGATGTGGACGGAGTCCTTCTCTCGATGATCCAGTTCTTCATCGGAGGATTGATCTCAGGAATCGGAATGTTCATATTCGAGAAGCCTGAAGCCGGTGCGATACTCGAGGCCTGGCTTCCTGTATTCTATGCAGGTGCGTTCTCATGCGGAATCGCATACACCCTGCAGATCGTTGGACAGAAGTACATGAACCCCGATCACGCTGTGCTTATCCTCTCTCTTGAGAGTGTCTGGGCAGCCATAGGAGGCGCACTGATCCTCTCGGAGAGAATGACAGGAAAGGAACTTCTTGGATGTGTCCTTGTCTTCGCAGCGGTTATAGTATCTCAGATGAACTTCAAAATTAAAACAATATCTGAATAGTCTTATAATTATATAATAGTACGGTATGAATTAATGATTACCGTACTATTTTCATTCAAGAACATACAATTCATTACCATCTATCAGAGAATTGGCAAGAGGACTCTATCCTCTACTTGCAGGCGAGCATGAGATAGCCTGCAGGTGTCCGGGACAGACACCTACTCCGGTGGAGCGGATGTCAGCCTTCGATGCTTCGTATGAGGCATGGAAGCATTCTGCGATGAAGCCGGAAGCGCCATCTTCAAGCATATGCTAAGATGGAGTGGTTAACCAGATCATATTCATCAGAAATGAAATCAAAACCTTCAATTGATACAAACCCTATCCTTCTGGCCTTAAAGGATTTCAATATCATCTTCATCTTCCGTGGTGATCTCAATCTCTTTTGTCAGCTGACTGCAGTTATTCTCATGACTTTCACTTGTACACTGGAAAAAGACAATTGTGCCTTCATACGCCTCCAGTGCTTTGGAGATAAGAGTTGTCTTTCCTACCCTTCTTTTTCTATAAACAAGCAACGCATGTTTTTTGGGGATAAAGAACTCTCTTATCTCTCTGATTTCTTTTTCCTATGAAAAACATATTCACCTCAATCAGCTACAGATTTTTCAGTGAAAAGTTTTCACTGAATTTTAAATCAGCAAAAGTACATAATTCATTTAGTAATAAATCAAATTAAAACTTCTAGAAAAACATTGCTAATAGCATATAATAACAATATTTTTATAATTTTTTATTATTATGAATTAATATTAAAAAAATACAATAACTCATACTAATCACTATTAATTATAGAATGATAAGAATATGTTACAGACTAATTTATCCATAATATTAAATGAAATGTAGTTGTTTTTGCATTTAAACAGCTACAATTCGTATTTTTTGATATACATATATACTTTAAAATATATAGCGAACTAATCTTCTTATGATTTGAAGATGTATCAGAATGTTCTGTTTTTATTTCAGTTCGACATAGGTCTTGCCCATACCGCCATCCTCTGGACGGGCAAAATAGTAGTCCTTCACTTCCCTTCTCTTTCTGAGATAGTCATGTATTCCCTTTGAAAGGATTCCGTCACCATAACCGTGTATGATTCCGAATGTCCCCAGACCGGAGAGAACAGCAGCCTCCATCTGGTCATCCATGCGCCTCAGAGCTTCCTCAAGAGTCATACCTCTGAGATCGACAGTATACTCAGCCTTCTTCGCGCTTCCGGAGAAACTCAGACTGGCCTTCTGCCGCTCTTCAGTCTTTCTGTGGCGGACCATGCTCCTCTTCAGAGAGAGTCTGAGTCCGTTCTCAAGAGAGACTGTGATGTTGTTGCCATCGACGCTTATGACCTTTCCAGCAGTTCCTGCCTTGCCGCAGAGAACGTCATCTCCAGACTTGAAAGGAAGATCGTCTGCCACGTCTTCCTCTTCCTCGACAACAAGCCGCTCCTCGCTGTCCCTCTTTTCCTCCACATCCTTCATGAAGGCCTTAGCCTTCTTGATCTTCTCCTGAGTCAGCTTTCCAGTGCGTATGTCGCTGATAAGGTTCTCAAGAGTCTTTCTGGATTCATGAAGATAGGATGTGATCTCGGAAACACCGTCACGTCTGAGTTCATTCTCAAGGCTGTCGAGCTTTCTCTCCTTCTCTTCCAGTTCCTTGCGTATCCTTTCATTCTCGCGGCTTTTCAATGAAAGCTCAGTGATCTTCCTGTCCAGTGTCCTTTCCTTTGAGAGAAGGGCCTTTATGATCCTTGCAGATGATTCCTCTCCGCCCATGAGAGCCTTTGACGCTTCTTCGGTTATTGCTTTGGGCATCCCCATGCGCTTTGCAGTCGCAACAGCGTGGCTGTCTCCTGGAATTCCCTCAAGAACCCTGTATGTAGGAAGTCCTGAACGCTCATCGAACTCCATCGAGGCATTCATCATGTTCTCTTCAGAATACGCGAAACTCTTAACCTGCGAGTAATGGGAAGTTATGCATGTAAGTCCTGCATGTGTAGAGAGATAGCGGAGTATCGCAGAGGAAAGTGCGGCTCCCTCTTCAGGATCAGTTCCTGACCCGAGCTCATCAAGGATGACAAGGGATGAACCGTCACAGCGGGAGGTGATCGATGCGATGTTCTTCATATGGGACGAGAATGTGGATGCCGCGTCCTGTATTGACTGGCCATCACCTATGTCAGAGTAGATTGATGAGAATACAGGAAGGACTGAAAGCTCAGATGCGGTTATGTATCCTGATATCTGGAAAAGAGATACTGAGAGCGCGATCGTCTTCATCGTGACAGTCTTTCCGCCGGCGTTTGCCCCGGAGAACACAACAGCCTTTATTCCTCTCTCAAGGCGTACTGTCACAGGTACAGCCCCCATTCCGATAAGAGGATGGATTGCATCGATAAGTGAAAGCTCGGATCCCGTCCTCGGATGATGAGCCTTCATCTTCCTTGCCCAGAGAGCGAATGAGTGATGGAAGTCGAAGATGATCACACGTTCAAGCATTCTCTTCATGAAAGGAATGACAGAACGTGCTCTGTCAGAAAGCTCATGGAGAATCCTGGCCTTCTCCGCCTTGATCCTCTCACGAGCGATGACAGCTTCGTTGTTCAGCGTAAGAAGCTCGAGAGGTTCTGCAAAAAGTGTGGATCCTGATGAGGATGCACCGGAGACATAGCAGCCATTAAGAGCCTTACTGTCATTCCGTAGTGGGATTACTATTCTCTCATTACGATACATGGGCTCGGACTGCTGTATGCTCTCCCTGTTGTCATGCATGAATGAGGAGGCACTTCTCATCCTCTCCTGTCTCACCTTCTCAAGCTCTCTCTGAAGAGGAATAAGTCTCGGGTGATCATCCCTCACAGAACCATCCTGATCAAGCGCAGAGAGAATGTCGCGGGAGAGATCGGAATCCTCCTGGTGTATATCCTCATCCTCTCCTGTGAAATGGAGCATCTGGACATATGAGGAAAGGAACAGGCCGACTCTGTATACATTCTCTCCGGGGAAATCGGCATGCGTACGGGATGCGTAGTCAAAGAGATCCCTTACCGGAGGAAACGGATCGGGGGCATCTCCGTCTGATAGGGACATGTACCTGTCTATGAGGGCGGCACGCTTCTCGATCTCGGAGATATCAGAGGTGAAGAGCGACGGCTGTATGGCATCCCGTCCTTCCGGAGAGAGCGCATAGCGTCTGACTCCATCAAGTACTTTATCAAGTTCTATATCTCTGACTGTTTTCTCATCCACGGCTCTTTCTGTTCCTCATATACTCAGGTTTCCTCTCTTCAAGGGCGGAGAGTATCCTGAGATAGCTCTCGTATCTCTCCTCCGTAATCTCACCTTTCTCAAGAAGGGATGGGACGATGCAGCCATCCTCCCCCTGATGGAGACAGCCGGAATAGAGACAGCCCTCTGACGGAAGCTCCGGAAAGGAGAGAGCGACAAGAGAAAGATCCTCAAAAGGCACCTCGAGCTCCCTCACTCCAGGTGTGTCGATTATCGCATAGTCACCGGCATCGATATAGAGGGAGTGATTTGTGGTATGGCGACCTCTGTTGTACTTGTCAGAGATGGATCCTGTCCTCTGCGTGCTTCCTGTGAGGGTGTTGACAAGCGTTGACTTCCCGACACCGCTCTGTCCGACGAATGCGGTGCACTTCCCCTTCAGCATCTCCTTCAGCTCTGCAATGCCTTCACCGGTCACAGATGAGGTCCTTACGATCCTGAAACCGAGCTCTGCGTATAGCTCAAGCGCATCAGTGACGGTCTCATCAGCCTCATCGGACTTGTTGAGAACGATGATGACGTCGGCACCGGATGAACATGCTATCGCCCTGTCAAGGAATTTCGGCCG
>CALXON010000228.1 GCA_944389985.1 uncultured Spirochaetaceae bacterium
GTTTACGATGAACCGTTCGACGCCGCGTTTTGTTTTTCTCTTTGACGGGTTAGCGTCGCTCCATGCTCGCATCTTGTTAAGCTCCTGCCTCACGTCTACTGCCGGAAACAATTCTTGCCATGTGCTCGCTTTGCTCTCCGTAACCCCGTGTGTGCTGCCGTCGTTTAGCTTAATCTCTACGACCGGTTCTTCGTTCACTTTGTTTTGCGATACCGCCGTAGGCTCGTTACCGTCTTCCGGCGTAGAGTCGATAGACGTCAGTTTATCGCTCTGCGCATACGTCTTTTTATTTCTTTCTTTCTTCCCTTCTTTCTTTCTTTCTTTCTTTAGTTGTTCTCCTTCGTTTCCCCTGGGTTTCTCCAAGGTGTCCCCCTCGTTTCCCCTAGGTGTCTCGTTTGTTTCTCCCGTTCCTTGGTAGAAATCGTATTTTGTCGCTATAATAAGCGTGTTTTCGCGGCTCGCTACTTTCTCCACTTCTCCGGTTTTTTGGAGATTTTTCAAAGCTCTTTCGATTTGTTTTTTTGACAGTTTTAATTCGCTTTGAAGGCTGGAATAAGAGGTCAGGAAGCTCCCTCTTTTGACCTCTTTCCCATGCCATGTCTTGTCTTTGTAGTTGGCTTTAAGCAGTATATGTATCCACAACGCCTTGGTGGGAAGATCGTCATACCACTCCCAATCCAAGAACTTGCGGAACAGCTTGATGTACGTCTCCCCCTCCATACTTTCATCAGCCCTTTACGCTTGATATTTTTCTGAAAGCTTCTGTGAGCGTTTTTTGGGACGCTGACAGCATTTCTGCGTATTCTTCGAGCGTCACATCGCGATTAGGTCTGAACGCCCGCAGAACACGCTGTAACGCCTCCAAAACACTGCCGTAGAACCCAACGAGCTTCCAGATGTACTGAATGCTTCCGTCTTTCTTGTTTACCGGCTGCATTTTTTCGAGGATAAAGTTTTTCCCGTCATCGTCGCACACAACGCGATACTCGTCTCCGTTTGCGAGGATAGGGAAGGAAATGATGTTCCCTTTTTCCTGATTATCCATCTTCGTTTTCTCCCTTCATGTACATGTCGTAGTAGGTCACGCCAACCGCAATCGCCTGCCAAACGTCTTTGCTGACTCCGTAGAACCATCCAGGATTTTTCTTTGTACCGACAACACCGAAGCGGTCGATCAATGCCTGACGAATGTTTGAGTCTTTGGCCTTCATGTTTCCGCAAAGGTTAATCTTTTCGTCCTTGCGCATGATGAACGTCGGTTCCTTGCCTTGTAGCGCATAATACTCCTGAACGAATCTGCCGATCCACACGCAGGTGTCAAACACCGTTTTACCTGCCGGCATGCCTGTGCCGTAATGTCCGATCATCTCAATTGCAAATCGGTGATCTTCGTATGCGGACGGCGAGAACGTGGCTCTGATGACGCCGATCAGCTCCTCATTGGTGATCTTGCCAAATCTTGTTGGTCTGAGACCGTCACCAAGGATTACGTAAGCGCTCAGTTCGTTTCCGGGATCGATTGCGAATATCACAGCAACGTAACTCCATCTTCGTTGCCACTTTCGGCATGCTCTTCGTCAGTTACGTGTTCCGTCACTTCCACATCTTCCACAACATTCGAGCGATTTTCTTCAGAAGCTTCTTCAACATATGATGTATTGCCGCTTTCATCCTTGAAGGTCATATCGCCTTCAAATGCACTTTGCATCTGGATAGACATGATTCCCCACTTGCTGATCAGCTGGCGAAGCATCGTCTTAAATGCCATTCCGTCAAAATCTTTGTACCAAAAAGACGAGTACTTCCAACTGTCTCCGGGCGGATAATTTCCGGCTTCGTAGTCCTCAAAAGATACTTTGCATTTTTTTGGATTCGTGTCATTTACAGCGTTCATGCTAAACGCCTGAGAATACTTGTCCGCATGCCTGATCATCTTATCCTTCGTCCAGTAGATCATTTTTCGGAACCCGTTCACAAGCTCGAACATGGCGCAATAACCGATTGTTTTGGCCTCTTCTCTGGTTTCCTCGTCTTCGATAAAGTCCAACAAGATCGTTTCGGAAAGTCTGTCATACTTAACTAACTCACCTTCCTTTACATCAATGACGTTAATCGCTTTGTATTGACCTGAGCGGATGGCAAGCTGAATATATCCCTTATATCCAAGTTGGAAAGTAGCGACTTTCCCTTTTCGCTTGTCGTTGTACGGCACCATGTAGTAGTGCCCCAGCTGAGGACTTGGAGACAACTCAAGTGTCTCTCCGAGCAGCGCTGAATTGATGATGGAATAGTTGTCGCATTCCTGAAGCGCGGGATTTGTGGCGACGGCACTTGAGATTGACGTAACAAAGCGCTGCGCCTTTTTAGGGTCTCCGAGAGTGTTGTTGATCAGCTTTTGAATCGCGTTTGTCTGAAGAACAACGCTGAACTTCGGTTTGACGGGTTTGCCTCTTGATTCTGTTAAATTGTTGCTTACCATTGCTTAATATCCTCCCTCTCAATAACAGTCACTTTTGGTCTATGCTTGAGAATCAGTTTGTTCATATCGTCGAAGAACGATCTATCTGCGATGATTTCAAACTTGATTCTCTGGATCTTCGGCGCTTCGCCGATATTTTTTCCGGATTCTTCAACAGGCGCCACGCTTTCATTTGCATCGTTATTACCATGCTGTTCTTCCGCCTCTTTCTCCACCTTTTGGCGAATAGCTTTAAGCTCGTCTGCCTTCCCCTTTGCGTGGGTTACAGATAAAGTCTCCGCATATACTCTTTTTACCTGTTCGGCTTCTGCAGGATCGCCCGGCATGAAGAGTTTCATCATCTGGTAATCGCTGTTGATGCGATCGATTTTAAGTTGCATATCTTCCATGATGTTCTTTACTGACATCGACTTCTTGTCATACGCCGACCGGTCATATAATTTATCGAAAGTGACAGGAATCGGCAGATTGATAAGATCGAAACTTTCCCTTACTTCTTCCATCTTTGCGACCTTTTCTTTTTCATCGATGTCACGGATTCCAGAAGCTAAATTATCCGACGCTTCCGAGATGATTTTTTCAATCCTCATAAGCGCAGCTTTAGCATCTTTCCATGCGATAAGTTCAGTGTCTTCAAATTGTTTTCTCTTTGTCTGAAGAACCTTGACGAGGTTGTTCAGCTTCGTTCTGTCTTTCTTAGCGTCTTGGTAGTTATTGATAGTAACGACGTAGTTATATGGCTTCAGCTTTTCTGGAAGCATCGCTTCCAGCGCTTTTGCGTTGCAGACGATACCTTCTTCAGACATCCGAAGTTCTAATTCAAATTTCTGTTCTTCCATGGAATTCTCCTTTCTCAGATTTCGGGAAGTTGCGTAGGCGGTTCAATATCAGGCACGTAATACCTCTCCCACTGTTCTCTCTCATTTCTCAGGAGCCATTCCAGATCTCCGAGAAAATCCCCTCTGTCAATCTCGTAATGCCTTGTGTCAAAGCGAACCGTTCCGTCCTTGTAGTCGTATCTGAGCTGTGCCTTCAATACAACGAAATCAAAACCTGTGCAAAGCAGCCCATGCAAACACTGAACAAAATAGTTGTCAGGGATTCTCCCGTCCCACTTTTCCCTCTGCATTGACTGCAG
>CALXON010000229.1 GCA_944389985.1 uncultured Spirochaetaceae bacterium
AGATACGGCAGGTTCTTCAAGCCATGAACCAGTAATCCGCATCAATGGAGGGACGTTGAAACTAACTGGAACTGGCACTGTAACAACAAAAGGCTTTGAAGATCCGCTGCGGTCCGTTATTATCGCAGGTGGGAGTTCGGCCAGCGGAAATATTGGGCTGGTGATTGATCCGAATGTGACCATATCGGCTCCCGAGACATATGGCGTAACTGTGTTTGGGACAAGCAACATAGAGTCTTTGGATGTAACGATCTATGGCACAATTACCGCGACAGGTTCTCGAGCCGCTCTTTCTGGTAATGGAACTGACAAAAAGAATGTCACAACGATTACCATAGAAGAGGGCGCGGATCTTTCTGCTTCGAACTACTATGCGATTTACCATCCTCAGAGTGGTACACTGAACATTGAAGGCGGAACCATTACTGGTTTGGGTGGTGTACAGATGTGCGCCGGCGAGCTGAATATTACCGGAAACCCTGTGGTGAGAGCTACTGGTACTGGCAATCTCCATACAGTTGACGGGGATGACGGCGCAATTCTGGACGGAGCCGCAATTTCCCTAGTAAATAGAGGTGGGTATAAAAGCGACAGCATCAAGATTTCTATAGATGGAGGCACTTTCTACGCAGCTGATGGGAAAAATGCAATCCAGGCCTATCAGTGGTCAGCCGACGGAGATGGAGGCGTGGGTGAAGAAACTGAATGGAGCGAAGCCAATGAACACATTGGCGTTTCCAATGGCTCTTTCTCTACCCCTGTTCCAACAGAATACTGTGCAAATAATTTTGTCCCCGTGACCACCGTGAATGACAACGGCATGTACACGGTGACGAAGGAGGCAGACAATGGCAAACCTACTGTTACGGGTTTGACTTTGACACCGAAAACGTTGTCTCTGAATGTGGGTAATACGGCACAGTTGACTGCGACGGCAACTGTTTCTGGGGAAAGCTCTGTTACTGTTACTTGGACTAGTGATAATTCTGCTGTGGCCACAGTGAGCAGCAATGGTGTTGTCACAGCGAGAAGTGCTGGTATGGCAAAAATCACGGCTCGGGCCGGAACTCTGTCCCTGACCTGCGTCGTGACGGTGAGCAATCCCACTTCTACCGGTTCCTCCTCCGGCTCCTCTGATCCCAGCTATTCTCCCGTGCTGGACGTGTCTGACGGCGGCACCGTCAAGGTGAATCCTCGGACCCCCAGCTACGGCGACACCGTCACCATCACCCCAGATCCTGATCGCGGCTACGAGGTGGACGAGGTCATCGTCCGGGATCGCAACGGCAACCGTGTGGACGTCACCGCCGAGCGCAACGGCACCTATACCTTTGTGCAGCCTCGCGGCCGGGTCACCATTGAAGTGACCTTCGTGCCCACCGGCACGGCGACGTTCTTCACCGATGTGCCGGAGACCTTCTGGGCCTATAACGAGATTGAATGGGCTTATGAGAACGGTTACGTCAACGGCACCAGCACTACCACCTTCAGCCCCAACGCCAGCATCTCCCGCCAGCAGGTGTGGATGATCCTGGCCCGGCTCTCCGGCCAGTCTCCCGCCAACATGGCGGAGGCCCGTCAATGGGCCATCGACAACGGCATCTCCGACGGTACCACCCCTGGAAACGCCGTTACCCGCCAGCAGCTGGTGGCTCTGCTGTACCGCTACGCCACCCTGATGGGCTATGCCAACGACGCCCGCGCTGATCTTTCCATCTATCCCGACACCGGCACTGTGGCTTCTTATGCGGTGGAGCCCATGCAGTGGTCTGTGGCCAATAACATCGTGGCCGGCACCTCTGACGGGACCCTGAATCCCACCAGTACCGCCACCCGGGCCCAATTCGCGGTGATTCTCTACCGCTTCTGGGAGCAGATCGGCTGATCGGAAACCAACAAAACCGTATAACCAACGCAACCAGCCGGGCGGAACAAAATTCCGCCCGGCTGGTGTTTTTTGCCTTTTTGCATTGCAGGGTGGACCAGACAAAAATGAAAGGGCTCCGGGATCAACCTCCCGGAGCCCTGCTTCCAATTACCGCTTGTTCTTTAGCGGGTTGCGGACGCCCCGGCTCACCAGGTAGACAGAGGCGGCCAGGATTGCGCCCTCGGCAAAGCTGCCCAGGGCGGAGCCAGTAATGGCAAACAAGATCGGCATGATGTTTCCCTCCTTTTCAGTCAGGCTGCGGACAGCCCGTGATCCAGAACCAACAGGACGGCGAGGGTTGTGATAAAGCCGGCAAAGGTCCATTGCATTCAGAGCTACCTCCTTTCACCAATGCAAGATATTCCGACAAATCGCTGCCAGGAAATCCAGCGTCTGCCAGACTGGGCTGCCCCGCTTTTCGGGATCAGGCGTCGGTAGTTCGGGAGGGCTGACAAACGGCGTCATTTCATTTTTCACCTTCTTTCTTTTTCTGTCTCGCTCCTGCATTGGCCTGTAGTTTCCGCCGCCCCTTTCGGACAGACAGGGCGCAGGTGTAGTCCAGGCTGAACCCGGATACTCTGTGCTGGGCGGCGGATTTTGCCTTGGTAGTGCTCATACAGTTTTCCTCCTTCCTTCCAGTTGGATCAGCGGCTCTGAAACCCGTGTTTACAGTTCTCCATAGCCGCCAAAGCACAGAAACTCTTCAATTTCCTCCGGCTCCATGCCGGATGCAAACAGCCGGTCAATGGCCTCCGGCGTGTAGCCGAAAGAGGGGGCCACGGACTTCAATTCTGCCAGATACGGGGCTTGGGAGGCTGTCTTTTCAGCCCTGCGCGGGATATAGGAGCGATACAGCCAGGAAGTGCCATACAAACTGTCCAGCAGGTTGGAGGAATCAAACCACTGCTTGCT
>CALXON010000230.1 GCA_944389985.1 uncultured Spirochaetaceae bacterium
CTGTGGTTGTGCAGCTTGACAACGATGCTTCCTGTGTAGCCCGCGTCAATCAGTCCCGTGCTCGACAGGCCATGTTTGATATAGAGCCCCGATTTGCTGACGAGCAGCCCCGCTGTGCCGGCCGGGATCTCGACGTGCACGCCGGTGTCGATAACAGCGCTGCCGCCGGCTGGGACAATGGTATCGACCGGCGACCGTAAATCCATCCCCGCATCTTCCGGATGCGCCCGCGCGGGCATAAATGCGTCCTTTTCAAGCTGGATGTTCATTGGTTCTGCTCCTGTCCCGCAAGCTCGGCGGCGCAGGCGGCGTACCCGGCCAGGTCGACAAAGCTGTCCTCGGTCTGCGTGCCCGTGCCGATGCGCGCAATCTTGAGTAGCGCCATCATGATTGCCACGTCCATAGGCCTTAAACACACATGCGCCGGCACGATTCGTCGCAGGTAGCTCTCCCACAGCTCGGCGATGAGTGCAAAATTGTTCTCGGGCGCGCCGTAGTCCTGCTCGCGCTGCGTGCATACGCACTCCGCCGCCCGCTCCAGCGTTTCTTTTCTTGTCATCGGTTCTGCTCCTTTTGTGCCACATATTTTCCGTAGCTCATGCCGGCCTTTTGGGCCTCGTCCGCAATGTCCTCAAGCCCGCGATTCCCCGACGGAATGTGCTTTTTCGGGTACAGATACTGTGCTCCGCCGCGGCCCGGCCGCGTGCACTGCGGCTTGCCTTTACTTCCGTTCATGTGGATTCTCCTTTCGCCTACGGGCTCGTCGCTCCATCACCATGTCCAGAGTGACAGGCCCATGCTTTAATCCTGCACGTCCGTCGGGGCAAGTCTCTACCATGCAGCACGGCTTTGTCATCAGCAGACACACCCTGACGCCGCCGATGGCAGAGCCAAACCTGCATCGGCCAGCTCGGGATTTGACCTGGCTGCTCATCGGCTCTCACCCTTCGCAGGTTGACTGAGCCATATCTCTAAAGTTGCTGCTGTCGCACAAATCCCATTGCAGTCTTTTACACCCTTCCCAACAAAGCAGGCTTCTGCACAATCTTTGAAGTCGCTCAAAAAAACTGCCAGCTCTTTCTCGCTCATCTTCCGGATGCAGTCGGCATTGGTAATAATCTCAGGGTCAACGTCAATGCCATATCTGCCGCGCAAGGCAGCACATGCAGAACTTCGATATGTTGCCTCGCATTTTGCATAAGCAGGACAGTTCCTGTACCCTTTCATGTATTCTCACCCTCTTTCTCAGGCGGCTCAGGCAGCGGCATCCAGTGCGTGACAATCGGATGTTCTATATACCCCCATCCCCAAATTGTCCATTCACTTGCTTTTGTTTTAATTCCCCAGAAATTTTTGCTTCCATCGTCAGCTGGAATATTATTGAGTTTCCCAATATATATTCCGTGTTGGCTACACCCCTCTCTTTTGGGAACATACACCAAGACATCATAATCGTGTGTATTTTTGCCATCAGTATCGGGCAACTCATCTTTGACACTCACCCACTGCGCATTACTCATACGAAATCTCCCCTTTTTTTCTAAAGATTCCAATGCTTAGTGCAAACGGTCCCCACAAAAATCCAATCCTACATGCATAGTCTCTGTTTTTCATGATTCCAAAAGTGGGAATAAATACAAATTGATTTGTGTAAAAGTTAAAAAGAACTCGCTTTTTCATTTACCGGTCTTTCCTTTCCGCATCCAGCAAAATATCCAGATATGCCCATGCTTTCCCCAAATAAAATGGAATCCACGGGCTTTCCCTGTCTTCCATAAACTCCATCGCGCTTTCAATGGCGCCATGGGTTTTTTCGATGATTCCGGTGATTCCGGTTGCCGGCATCGCTTCTTCTATGGTCATGTCACTCACTCCAACCGAAATATCTTTCGTGCCACGGCACGGCCTCGTCGCCTAAAATCTGCTTCAATCGACGGTCAATGTCCTCGCGCAGGTAATCCGCCTCGGGATGCGCCTGCAATGCCTTGCAGTACTGATGCCACAGCTCGTCCCGCCTTTGGTTGATGCGCCTGATGCGCACCGGGTCGAAGGTGTCCTTGCCCATGACCGTACTGTCCGCGAGCACGATGGTCATGATGTCGTCCTGAAACTGTCCGTGCCACTGCTCAACGACCTGCAGCTTGGCTTCCAAGTACTCCACCTGCTCGCGCAGGCGCTTGTTCTCGGCCAGCGCAACGGCCAGCGTGTTTTTACTCATGCCACGTCACCGTGACTTCGCGCTTGCCCCACTCGAGGGTGGCGTCGTGGCTCTGGTGGAACACGTCGATGGTGCTGCCGTTTATGCCGGAGCCGGTGTCCTCTGCGATGTACGGCCCTTCGCCGTCAATCCACAGCTCGCTGCCCAGCGGAATGACGTCCGGGTCGACGGCCACCGTCCGCCCCTGCTGCGGAACCGTCCCCGACGCCGTCAGGCCGTATTCGGCCCACTTGCCGCAGCACTTCTCGCACGCGCAATAGGCGTAGGCCGTGAACACGGCCGACTGCATGGCCGGCTGCGAGGGCTCCGGTTCTTCTGGTTCCCGGCGGCCTGCTCCCGCGCTCGCCTGCTGCGCCATCCGCAGCGACGCCGTCAACGGCTCGGCGGGCTCTTCCTGCTGCATCTCTGTAATCTCGCTTTCCAGCTCGCGCACCTGCGCCAGCACCAGCAGGTTGCTGACCGCCA
>CALXON010000231.1 GCA_944389985.1 uncultured Spirochaetaceae bacterium
ATAACTGTAATTGCGGCATATTCCCTAATGTCTAGACATAAAAAAGACCCCTCACCCGAATTTCTAAGTTTCGCCTTGAGGCTCAACTTGAAATTCTGCCCTCTCCCACAAGGGGCGAGGGTAGCTCCACGCCTAGTTTGGAGCCTACCCGCCCCCTGTGGGAGGGTCGAAATCTTTGATTTCGGGGAGGGGGCCTGTACAAATATTGAACCAGTATTTTTTACTCCTAAAAATTATCTTGGACACTAGTGGAGGCGCGTGAGCGCCGAAGAATCTCTAGGAAGGGGGAATATCCTATTTCATTAATTTTAATTAAACTTCAAGCGGTTGATCAAGCGAACGTATTGAGACATCAACGTCATCAGGGAAATACTGTTTCATGTGATTAACCAAATCATTTGTTGAATTAACCCAAAACATAGGAGAGGTTAATATCTTTGAGCTATAACCGTCAATAGCAGGAAGCTTAAACATAACAGGATCATCTCCGTGATGTTTTGCTAAAATATCTTTTATCCCGCATAGTTCTTCATATTTAACTTCTTTTTTTAAATTAACTGTTACAATGTTAGAGTTCTCAACAGATTTTACATTATCAATAAGCAGACTTATCTGGTCTTCTCCTCTATGCTGAATTTTACCGGTAATAACGACCTTATTGTCCATTTGAAGCATATCACCATACTCCATTAGTTTTTTATGGAAGCAAACACAATCAACTTTACCGGTTAAATCCTCTACTGTCACAAAGCGGAGAAATTTTGTCGGGTCTTTTTTGGTAGGAATCTGTCTTGTAGCAGTTACTAGCCCGCAGATGGTTACTTCTTCCTCTTCTTTCAATTCTGCAAGTTCTGAAACCCTGTGAGTCATAAGAAATTGCATTTTATCTCTTATTGAAAACAAAGGGTGCGATGTTACATAAAACCCGAGGAACTCTTTTTCAAACTGCTGGATTTCTTTATCAGTGTACTCTTTATCACTACCTGTAAGCTGATATTGAACATTTGTAAAGCTGTCATCTGCACTCATTGCTGAAAACAGGCTTACTTGCCCCATTGCTCTATCCTTTGCCTCTTTTGAGGTTACATCAAGAATATGTTCAATATTATCAAAGAGCTGTTTTCTGCTTTTTTCAATATTGCTAAATGCACCGGCCTTAATCAAGCCTTCCAGTGATTTTTTATTAACAAATTTAGCGTCAACTCTCTTGCAGAAATCAAAAATACTTGAGAATTCGCCGTTTTCCTCTCTTTCTTTAATAATAGCTTCTACTACGGGTTCTCCAACCTGTTTAATTGCTGCTAGCCCGAATCTTATATTATCACCGTCCGGAGTATATTCAAGATAAGATTTATTGATATCCGGCGGAAGAACTTTTATACCGTATTTTTGAGCCTCTTCTATATAAAGCTGTGTCTGGTCTTTGTTATCAGATACGCTTGATAGCAGTGCAGAAAGGTATTCAACAGGGTAATGACATTTTAAATATGCTGTCTGATAAGCAACAAACGCATAAGCAGCAGAGTGAGACCTGTTGAAGCAGTACGAAGCAAATGCTTCTATTTGTTCAAATAAAGCCGCTGCATCATCAGGTTTCATATCGTGTCTGGTAGAAGCAAGCTCAATAAAGCGGCCTTTCTGCTTCTGCATCTCTTCTACCTTCTTTTTACCCATCATACGGCGCACGATATCAGCTTCTCCGAGCGAATAATCCGCAAGAGTCTGGAACACCTGCATAATCTGTTCCTGATATACAATTGTTCCGTATGTATCTTTTAATATCGGCTCTAATAGCGGGTGAGCATAAGTTACTTTTTTAACACCGTGTTTTCTTGCAACAAACTCATCAACCATGCCAGACCCCAAAGGCCCCGGTCTAAATAAAGCAACAAGAGCACCCAAATCTTCAAATACGTCCGGCTTTAAGCGTTTTACGAGGTTTATCATACCTTGAGATTCCAGCTGGAATACACCTACTGTTTCTCCGCGAACTAGCATTTTATAGGTCTCTTTATCATCAAGAGGGATATTATTTATATCAATATCAACTCCCCTGTATTTTTTAACCATATCAACGGTTTTATAAATCATTGTAAGGTTTCTTAAGCCCAAAAAGTCCATCTTAAGAAGAGAAAGAACTTCTGTAACTTCATGAGGCGGATAACCTGTCTGTACAATTCCGTCTTTTGACGGCTGAACAGGGATTATTGTATCCAAAGGCGCGTGTGAGATTATAACTCCGGCCGCGTGTGTACCTGTTCCGCACTTTAAGCCTTCGATTGCCATTGACATGTCTATAAGCTTTTTAAAACTTACACTTTTACCTGTTTCCGGATTAGGAATCTGGTAATCCTCATCATATAATTTTCTAAGTTCAGAACCTTCAACTTGAATAGCGTCTTTTATCCATTTTGCTTTTGGATTTGTTGCCTGAGCTAACTCTATTGCCGGTTCAATCAAGCCAGTAAGTCTGTTACTTTCTGCAAACGGAACTTTTAAAATACGTGCGACACCTTTAAAAGCTGCCTTTGGTGCATAAGTAGAGAATGTAATAATTTGGCAGACTCTGTCCTCACCGTATTTTTGAGTAACATAATCAATAACCTGACGTCTTTTTTCAATACAAAAGTCAATATCAATATCAGGCATTGTGAAACGTTCTTCGTTTAAGAATCTTTCAAACAACAGATTATGCTTTATAGGATCCAAATCCGTTATTTCAAGCGCATACGCAACAACGCTTCCCGCAGCCGACCCCCTTCCGGGGCCGACAGGAATATTATGGGTTTTTGCATAATGAATAAAATCCCAAGTGATAAGGAAGTATGCCGGAAATCCCATTTTATTAATAACCCGGAGTTCATAATTTACGCGCTCTTTAAGCTCCGGAGTTATTTCACCGTAACGTTTTTTTAAGCCTTCATACACAATATGCTCAAGATAAGTCTCGTTTGTATAGCCTTCCGGCACATCATAATGAGGAAGCGGCGCGTTTCCAAGCTCAATTTCAATATGGCATTTTGAAGCTGCCTCTTCTGTATTTTTTACGCACTCTTCAAATGTCTCATCGTCCATCCATGAGAAAGCTTTGCGCATTTCTTCTTTTGACTTGATATAAAACTCGTTATTCGGGAAATGGAAGCGGTTAGGATCGTCCTTATCAGCATTTGTCTGCAAGCATAATAGAGAATCCTGCGCATCAGCGTCCTCACGCCTTAAGTAGTGTGAGTCATTTGTAATAATCATCTTAATCCCGAGCTCTTTTGCAATTTTTATCAAATCAGGATTTGTCCGCTTCTGTTCTTCAAGATTATGGTCTTGAAGCTCAATATAATAATCATCGCCGAATAAATCTTTGTACCTTTGCGCAGTTTCTTTAGCCTTATCATATTCCTGTTTTAAGAGATGCTGTAATACTTCTCCGCCAAGGCAAGCAGAAGCGCATATCAAGCCTTCATGGTGTTCTTTTAATAAATCAAAATTTATTCTCGGCTTATAGTAAAATCCTTCGCACCAGGCCGTAGAAACCAGCTTAATCATGTTTTTATAGCCGACAGAATCTTTACATATCAAAATCAGGTGATAAAGCGGATTGTTGTTATTATCATGAACATGAATATCGCCATCATGAACATAAAATTCACACCCGATAAGCGGATTTATACCGGCTTCTTTAGCTTTTTCATAGAATTCAATTGCTGAATACATAACCCCGTGATCAGTAACCGCAATTGCCGGAAGTTCATTATCTACCGCATATTTAACCAAATCCCCTATTCTTATTGTTCCATCAAGAAGTGAATACTCTGAGTGGATATGTAATGGTATCAATTTCGACATATTATAAATCTAGCACATAAACATATTAACGTTTGTAAAATTTTATTTTAAAACATTTAATACAAAATCCAGAGCGCCTTG
>CALXON010000232.1 GCA_944389985.1 uncultured Spirochaetaceae bacterium
TATTTGTACTCTTTCCACATGAGTATTTTTAGTTTTACTTTAACTAGTTAAAATTATAGAAAAGGATTAATAAATATATGAAAAATATTATTGCTATTATAATTATATGGCTAGGATGTGTATTAGCTTTATATGTTGGTGGATGGCTTATGTTTATTAAGCCAATTATAAATGTAGTTTTAGCTCTTCAAGCAGGCATAGTAACAGGTTCAATGATTGCTTTAGCAATAATTAAAATTTTATTAGCTAGTATAGTTGGTGGAATAATTGCTTATATAGGATTCATTATTGCTGCATTTATTGCTGATTAAAGGTGGTGAATATATATTTAAAATGAAGTATTTTATTGAAGATATTACATATAAAACAGGGCAAACACGTGCTGATGGAAGATATCCAAATAGAATTGGAAGTACCGTAGAATTAAACAATGATCCTATTGTCGGTGAGCCATTGTATTTTAGATATATTAAATATAACAATGGTGAACTTGTAGAAGATCATGTTACACGTACTAGTTGTGTAGATGATTTCGATCATTTTAGCCATCCTGGATACTTAATTATTTATACTCATAATAGTATTTATTATTTCAAAGAAGTGGAGGATTAAACTATGATGATGTTTTGTCCTAAATGTGGAAAGAGAATGATTAGAGTAATGCATTTTGATAAAGATGGGAATTATCAATTTTCAAAATGCTCTAATCTTAAATGCAATTTTATAACAAGAAAAAAGAATTTGATTTTGTCTTTATGTAAATTTACAAAGTAAAGACACGAAAGGGGAAATTATGCGTAAATTATTATTTTTTGGAGTCGTTTTCATTCTGGTATGTATATTTGGATTTACAATGATTGTATCAGAAGCGGAACCTCAAACAAATAATACCAACACAGAAATTATCGAACCTATTAATGACATTAATACTACAATGATTATTGCTAAAGCAGATCTAAATACTGATGGTTTAGATAATGTTACAAAATCTACAGAGTCTTCAGAATCTATCGAATATGTGGAAAAAACAGAAGAGACAGAAGAAATCATTGAATCTAGTCCAGAAGATATTTATGATATTAAAAGCAAAGAAGTAGTAGAAAAACAGAAAGAGTTAGAATCTATTGAAGATAATAAGGAATGGTTTATTGCTTATAAAAATCTTATTGATGAATACTCTGAATGGGTTGATCCACCTGAATCTATTTACGATGTATATACTAATGATGAAATTTATCTTATGCAGAGATGCATTGAGACAGAGACATTTGAACAGGATTTTGATTCTAAAGTAAATGTTGCTAGTGTTATTTTAAATAGACTAGAAAGCGAAGAATTCTCTAACGATGTAAATAAGGTTATTGTAAAAGGACAATTTGCATTTGGTAGAAAAAATATTAGTGAAGATACCAAATTGGCTTTAGAGTATGCTTATATGATTGGTGATACTACTGAAGGAGCATTATATTTTCATAGTTTAGCATATAAGCTAAGATTTAATGGAGCAGATTATATCTTTACTGATGAAGCTGGACATCATTTTTATCGTTAAGTTTATTATTATAATATAATAAAAATAAAATATAAAAGAAAGAGGTAAAGAGAATATTATGAACTATAGTAATTCAGTATTAATTAAGATTAATGATTTTACAGATATTCGTAAATTTGCTAATGCTGTAACCAAGTTTGAAAGTGATATTAATATTTATTATAATGATAGTAAATATTATGATGCTAAAAGTATTATGGCTGTTTTTGCATTAGATATGTCTCAGCCAAAATATATTGAAATTATTTCAAATAACAAAGATGAGATTTTAAAGTTCAAAGAAAGTATGGTAGAATTTGAATGTAAGGATTTAGACTAGTTAAAATAATAGAAAGGTTTTGTTTTATGGCGTTAAATGAATTAGTGACAAATTGGTTTGTATATGGAGTAGAAGATAGTATTCGTGCTTCTAAATATCCTATGGCTACAGAAATTGAAAAATGTTCATCTGAAATCACAAATACAGTTAAAAAATTAGCGCAATGTGGAAAAGGTGAAGGGCATGATAATTTTTTAAATGGTATAGTCGTACAATTTGATTTAACTTTTACTGTAAAAGCTTGGACTGAAGCAGAAAGATATCATTTTTTAGATTTTGTTTCTAGTCAAAGTACAATGCATAGAATTACAAAGTTTAATTTAGATACAGCATATATTGAATATGTTGATCCTAGAATTATTGAAATTATGAAAGAAAAGGTTAGAGAATATAATGATTTACTTTTAACAGAAGATAGTGAATCAAAAACAAAATATTTAAAAGAAAAATATCTTGAAATTCTTTATTCTAATCCTTGTGGCTTTAAATTAACTGCTAGAATGACAACTAATTATAGACAGTTAAAAACGATTTATAGCCAGCGCAAACAGCATCGCTTACCAGAATGGAGACAGTTTTGCAAATGGATTGAAAGTCTTCCATATTCAGAATTGATTTGTGGTGATTTAGAGGTAAACAACAATGAATAATAAAAAACCAACAGTAATCTTATTATCAGGGAAGTCCGGGTCAGGGAAGGACTTCATTGCTAACATTATGAAACAGCAATTTGAAGAGAATGGCAATAAAGTTCTTGTTACTCATTATGCCGATTTGCTTAAATACATCTTAAAAACATTCTTTAACTGGGATGGTAAAAAAGATAAACATGGTAGACATTTACTTCAATATGTTGGTACTGACGTAATTAGAAAAAAAATGCCTGACTATTGGGTTAATTTCGTTAGTCAAATGATTAGTTTTTTTCCTGATGAATGGAATTATATTTTAATTCCTGACGCTAGATTTCCAAATGAAATTGAAGTAATTCAGAAAAATCCTGACGTAAATGTTATTACAATTAGAATTAATAGACCTAATTATAAATCTAAATTAACAGAAGAACAGCAGCAACATCCTAGTGAATCATCATTAGATGATTATGAATTTGATTATTATATTACTAATAGTGGAACTGACGATGTGAACGAAGCTGTTAAAGAGTTTGTAAATTACATTGATGTGAATAAAAAGAAGCCTACAGCCTTTATAGACTTGGACTGCACCTGTTTGGAGACAGTTCGTGCAATCGTTGAACTCTATGATTTAGATTTCCACGACAAGTCAGGATATAAAAAAGTTGATTGGACAAAAATTGATAGCTGGGATTTCTTAGAGTTATCTCTCGCCACTAAAGAAGTGATTGATGGTTATTTTAATCAACAAAGATTCTTTGATAGAGTTGAAATGATTGACGGTGCTAAAGAAGCAATTGATTATTTAAGTAATTATTATAATATTACATTCGTAAGTCATGGAGAAGATTTAAATCTTCATTTAAAAGAAAAGTATGTTAATGAGCATTTTCCTTATGCTAAATTTATTGGTGTTAAATTAAGTAAACATCATGATAAATCTTGTGTTGATATGTCAGGTAAAGGTAATGTGTTTATTGATGATATGCCTAAAAACATTCTAGGTTCTAATGCAGATATTAGAATTTGTTTTGGCAAAGATTATGAATGGAATAAAGATTTTGAACAAGATTTTGAAAGCCAATTAAATGATGGTGTTTGTAGATTATATGACTGGAAAGGTGTTCTTAAGTTGCTAAAGATTATTTGATTTTAACTAAAGATAATTTATAAAGAAAGGATAATTTAATATGGCAATGACTTCAGATTCATTTATTCATTTTTGTAGAGACAGTGTGGCAGATTATTTTAATACACATTCTGATGTAACAGATAATTTTGAAATGACTCCAGAAGATGTATATGTTGTTTGGTATAACAAAACATTACAAAATCATAAAGCATTGCTTAGCACTCCTGTATCTGATGGAATGTATTATGAAGTGACTTATAATGGAGATAAAAACGAGATTTATTTTGATGTTTATAAAAAGTGGGAAAATATTAAATTTGATTTAAATATATGAGTTAACAGATTGTGCTAAAAGATTGTAACTAGTTAAAATAAAAATGGTGCTATCAAATAGTTAAATGGTTACTCTAAACAGCAGCCTTTTATAAAAAATAATATAGGAGGTGAAATAAATATATGGATGTTAAGTTATATTCAACACATTGTCCAAAATGTATTATTCTTGAAAAGAAGTTAAATCAAAAAAATATTTCTTTTGAAGAAATTAATGATATTGATGTAATGACGGCAAAAGGATTTATGCAGGCACCAATGTTAGAAGTAGATGGTGAAGTAATGGATTTTAAACAAGCAAATGACTGGATTAAT
>CALXON010000233.1 GCA_944389985.1 uncultured Spirochaetaceae bacterium
TGAACCACAGAAATACCATACCGAGCAAGCGGCGCAGGAAAGTAAATGGAAAGAACAACAGCATGGGAAGCTACACTTCCCCTGCGCTGGCTGCCGCCAGCTACCCCTTTGTGGACTTGCCGCCCGGGAACACCTTGCGCTGCAAGCTGTTCCCGTCCAGCAAGTTTATAATTTATTCATAAAATCTCTGTTGACAGCCAATCCGCACATGAATATAATGTACTTGTACATGCAGTACATTTTAAGGTGAAGGCGGTGAAGCATGGAAATCATAATCAGCAATAATGCAAATAAGCCAATCTACGAACAGATAACGACACAGATTAAAGCTATGATAATGAGTGGAGAATTGCAAGCAGGTGACGCCATTCCCTCAATGCGTTCATTGGCTAAATCTATTCACGTTAGCGTTATAACTGTTCAAAAAGCATATGAAGATTTGCAACGGGATGGTTTTATTGAAACAACTGTTGGCAGAGGTAGTTTTGTATCAGCACGAAACAAAGAGTTTTATCAAGAAGAGCAGCAACGTATTGCCGAAGAACATTTGCAAGCTGCCGCTAATATTGGACGTGTAAGCAACATTCCTTTATCTAAACTAACGGAATTGCTCACAATGTTTTATATGGAGGACGAATAAAATGAATTATGCTTTGAAACTTGATAATGTATGCAAGACCTATGAAACGTCAGATTTTCTTTTAGATAATGTGTCATTTGAAGTGCCTATGGGGTCTGTTATGGGGTTCGTTGGGGAGAATGGTGCTGGTAAGACAACGACCATAGGCTGTATTTTGAATACGCTGTTCCGCAATTCTGGTTCCATTCAAATCTTTGGGAAAGAAATGAAAGACAAGGATACCGTATTGAGGAATGCTATTGGTGTTGTTTATGATGGGGATAATTTTCCGAAATACCTTACTGCCAAACAAATCTCCGGCATTATGCAAGGCATATTCTCCCAATGGGATAATAACTTGTTTCAAAAATATTTAAAAAAATTCCGGCTGAACGAGAAACAGAAAATTGGAAAGTATTCAAAAGGAATGACAATGAAATTGGCAATCGCAGTCGCATTATCACATCATCCGAAGCTACTAATTTTAGATGAAGCGACCAGCGGCCTTGACCCTATTATGAGAGATGAGATGTTGGAGGTTTTTCTGGAATTTGTTGGTGAGGACGATCATTCTATTCTGCTATCTTCTCATATCACAAGTGATTTGGAAAAAATAGCAGATTACATTACTTTCATTCACCAAGGGAGAATTATTTTAACTGAGTCAAAAGATAATCTGATTTATAAATATGCCATATTGCGTTGCAAAGAGAAACAATTTGAAAATTTAGATAAAAGTGACATTCTTGCCTACCGCAGACAAGATTATCAGATTGATGTGCTGGTTAATAATAAGGAAGCTGCTGAACGAAAGTATGCTGGTATTGTTATTGACCATGCAACGATTGATGAAATAATGCTAATATTGGTAAAAGGAGAACAGAAATGAAAGGTCTTTTGAGAAATAATTTCTATGGAGTTATTGAAAACCTGAAAATCGCACTTGCATTTGTAATGTTTGTAGGTGTACTTTTGCTTATAACAGGGGAAGCTACATTGCTTTCTGCTTTTTCTCTCATGGCTCCACCGATAATTGCAGTTTTGATGGTTTCATGTGTGCGTAAAGAAAGCGCATCTAAATGGGAAAAATATAAACTCACTCTCCCAATCAGACGCAAAGACATTATTGAAAGTCAATATATTAGTCATACAATATGGAGTATATCCGGGGTTGTGATTGTGGCTGTTTTTATGACCCTCACAGTTTTTATTCATGGCGACCAATATTTTTATTATGGTTTCCGTGATGCTATCACATTAGTATTAGGCGGAGGAATATTAGCCATTCTGATTGGAGCCTTTTCTTATCCATTTTATTATTTATGGGGAGCAGAGAAAACCGAAGTTATTCTGATTATAAGTGTGATTGGTTCAATAGGCATAGTATTTGCATTGACTATATTAGTTAACACATTTTCTGATGGAAATGTTTCAGACACTTTGTATTATATCAGCTTAGTGGTTGTCACGACAATCACGATAATTACTTATATATTCTCTTGCGTTTTGACAAAACGAATTTTTCAACACTGCGAATATTAAATTGACATCGGGCCAATCTGACCCGAACTTTCAAAACTGAATACCAGCCGCCCACCGGCGGCACCACCGAGCAGGAAATCTTAAAACAGGTTCCCTGCTCTTTTTATGCCCGGACGCCGGGAGAAAGGAGACGATCATCATGGCAGTGAACGCACAGGATTTCCTGGCAGAAATCCAGAGAGCGGCAGGGCAGAAACCAAAGCAGAAGCTTCAAAAGAAGGCTGGTTCCGTGCCGGACCTTGGCGTATTCGGTATTCCGGACAGTCATCTTCCAGGCGGCCCATCTTCTGGCGGGACGCCGGTACAGGGCGTGACGGCAGAAAAGGCAGAACCGCCTTTCCCTTCGCCGGGTGCGAATGCTCTTGAAGAAGGTGTCTTGCCTAAAAAACACGGGAAGCAGAAAGCTGCCGCGGATGAGGGGTCGGATGATAACGGAAGATCCATCCAAGCCCTGATCGCGAAAGCAGTGCAGGCAAAGAAAGCGGTGGAGTCCCGAAAGGACATCGCGCAGCGTATCCTGAACCCTGACTCCGGGAGCGAATTTGCCGCCGTATTCCAGCCGGTACAGCAGGATACCGGCCATTACATTTCCGTTGCGGAGATGAACCGCACGGTCACAAAGAGCGGGCCGCTGCACGTGGCAGCTTATATCCGGGTGTCCTCGGACTCTTCCGACCAGGAGAATTCTTATGAAACCCAGGACCGGTATTTTACGGAGCTTTTATCCCGGAACCCGGAATGGATCAGCGCGGGCGTCTATTCCGATTACGGGATCTCCGGTACGAATAAACAGCACAGGACCGGCTACAAGCGGCTCCTGCGGCATTGCCGGGAAGGGAAGATCGACCGCATCGTGTGCAAATCCATCTCCCGGTTTGCCAGGAACACCAGTGATTTCATGACAGCGCTCAATACCCTGCATGAGCATCAGGTGACCATCCTGTTTGAAAAGGAAGGGCTGGATACCGCAGACCCCACCAGCGATTTTATACTCACCACCCTTGCCGCCATTGCCCAGGAGGAATCCCGCTCTATCTCCTCCAACATCCGCTGGGGGACCCAGAAACGCTATCCCAAGGGGCAGGCCAGGAACTATGACATTTACGGATACCGTTACGCTGAAGGGGAGGACGCGTTTGAGACGATGGAGGACGGTTACCAAATCCACCGTGTGGAGATCGTTGAGGAAGAAGCGGCCATCGTCCGGCGGATCTTTCAGGAAGTGGAGGATGGGGAACGGTATTCCGATATCGCAAGGCGGCTGAATTATGAGCATGTCCCGGCCCCTGACTATGGAAAAGCGAAGCGGAAGGTCCGGGGACGGACTACAGTGAAGGAAGGGATCGAGACCGGATGGACCGCGGCGATGATCTCCCGGATGATCGCCCTGGAACGGTACTGCGGGGACGCGCTCCTGCAAAAGACCTACACCCCGGATTTTCTGACCCATAAAAGCCGGAAAAATGAGGGTGAGATGCCGCAGTATCTGGTGCGGGACCATCATCCGGCAATCATCAGCCGGGAGCAGTTCGAGCGGGTACAGAAGATCCGCCAGGGGAACGCGGCACGGTTCAGAAATAAAGGAACGCGGACAGATTACCCCTTCTCCGGCCGGCTGATCTGCGCCCACTGCGGAAGGGCCTATAACATCCGAAACGCCAGCCATTACCCCATTTGGTTCTGCCCGACTTCCGCCCTGAACAATGGAAAAAGCGTCTGCCATGCGGAGAAGATCTATGAAGAGCAGGCGGTCCGCATGTTCCGAAAAGCTTTCACGGACCGTTTCCATCTGCTTTCAGAACCGGTTCTTGATGATGTGAAAGTCGCGGATATCTTAAGCGGCCGTTATGGGGAAGAAGAAAGCCCCCGTTGCAGTTTTGACCAAAGGGCGGACAGCTTTGTGGAGCAGATCCGCCAGCGCCTTGTGAATATCCAGAAGATGGACTTCATGGAGCGGGACCGGGGATTCTTAAAGCGCCAGATCGAGGCCCTTAAGGTGACGGCTTCAGAAGCCGAGAGCCGGCGGCGGGTCCTTAGCACGCAGCGGGATACCATGGAGATCCGGAAGGAGTTACTGAATGACACGAAGGTCGATGATGGGGAACTCGCCGCTCTTGGTAACCGCATTGAGAGTGAATCCGCCCGTATCCGGGAGGCAGAGGAAGATCAGAAAAAGCTGGAGCAGAGGCTCATCCATCTGGAACGCTATTGGGAGCAGCTGGAAGCCGGACATGAGGAACGGGACAGGGCTTTGGAATGGATCGGAACCCTGCCCAAAGGCCGTGACGGCACCGTTGCCTTTTTAAACGGCCTGACCAGCGCTTATGTGAAAGCATTCGCCCTTTCCATCACGGTCCATGACCCGCTCCATTATACCGTCCACTGGTTTGACGATACCAGTACGGATGTGGAGATGTATTCCAATGTGGAGGATTACCGCTGTACGGCAGCCTATTTTGACGGCCAGCGGATGAGAGAAAAATACAGGAGAAAGGGATGACAGCCATGAATCAGACAATACAAAAAACAGGGCTGGCGCAGCAGAGCGCCGTATCCCGCAGGCCGGAAGTCAATGTAATCCCGGCTACGAAGCGCTCCGTGGAGAGCGGCGGGCAGATCAAGAAACAGAGGTCCCTGCGGGTGGCGGCCTATTGCCGTGTTTCCACCGGGGATGAGAGCCAGCAGACCTCTTATTCCACCCAGAGGAAATTTTATACGGAGCTGATCACCGGCAAACCCGGCTGGACGCTGGCCGGGATCTATGCCGATGAAGCGATCTCCGGCACCTCCAGGGCGAAAAGAAAGCAGTTTAATATCATGATGGAGGACGCCATGGCCGGCAGGATCGACTATATCGTGACGAAATCCATCAGCCGGTTCGCCCGGAATACGGTGGACACCCTAAACTGCGTAAGGCAGCTCCGCCAGCTCAGCCCGCCGGTGGGAATCTACTTTGAAAAAGAGAATATCGATACTCTGGACGCTACCGGGGAGCTGATCCTGACGATCCTCTCCGCCCTGGCGCAGGATGAGTCACGATCCATTTCCGACAACATCCGCTGGTCGATCCAGAAGAAGTTCCAGCGGGGGGAAGCCATCGTGAACTTAGACC
>CALXON010000234.1 GCA_944389985.1 uncultured Spirochaetaceae bacterium
AGATTTTCGTCATTATCTTCAAGATGCAAATAACTAAAATTTAATAATTCTGCTTCGTTGTAATTTCTAAAACCTTCAACAATCTCCGTATCTTCGTAAACATAGAGATAATAATTCTGATTGCTGACTTTGACAATCCATATATTATCATAACCTTTCAACTTTTTCTTTAAAGCATAGTTGTTAATAAAAATTTCTTTATAGATTTTAGAATACAAAAATCTCCCCTCTATATTGTAATTATGAAAAACTATCTGAAACAATAATATAGAAAAACTTATAATTTTTCAACAATAAATATAAATTTTTTCTATAATTATTATCAGATTAACATATCATCTATATTTGGAGAGTTTACAAATTTTACAAATTTTACAAATTTTAAAAAATTAAAGAATTAAAAGATTTCTAAATCATCGTTTCTTGTTTGAAGTGCATCTGCGTGTACCCAAGTTTTAGTGTTTTTAAAATTTTCTAATCTTCTAATCTTTTTTAATTTTTTAGATATGATTAGATTTTTTACGCAATTATATAAGCCTTCATTATTACCGTTGCTATCGTGTAAATCAAAACCTTTTGCAAGATTATGACCACCTAGATATGGAGTTTTTCTTTGTTTTACCAAAGGATCTAAATTGCTTCTTATTCCGCATTGAGAGAGATTACCACCAGAACTCCAGTTATTGATGATAATAGGTTTATTCCATTCTTTTCTAATTGTGTCTAAATCTTTCAATATATCTGCATCGAAAAATCTCCATAAAAAATCTTCTCCGTAAGTAGGTTTATAAAAATCATAAACAATTTTGCTTACCAATTCTTTTATTGAAAAATAGACACATTTATACATAATAAGCTAGTCCTTTCTCTCTCTATCAAATTTTTCAGTTAAATATCTTATCATATCTTTTATTTCTTTTAAACTTTCGTTTAGAAATTTCATAGAAGTTTCATATACCTTTAATGGAACATAATCTTCCTTAAATTCAATAAATTTTTTGCCTTCTTCTTCTTGAAATTTTTCAAATTCTTTTACAGAAACTTTATTACCTTCAATATTCTTCAATCTTTCATTGATTTCATCAAATTTTGGATTTGTCGTATTTTCTATAAACTTCTGACTTGCTAAAAAAATGATAGTGCCACCTACACCAGTTCCAAGTATCGCACCCAAACAATTTATCCAAAAATTTTCCATCTGATTTATTCCTTATAAACTAAAATAATAATTATATTTAGATTATAGCATTTTTATATTTTTTGTGCTTTCTAACAGGAGTTTCTATTGATTTTTCTATTGACCATTTACAAATTAACAATCTTCTTTGTAAAGTTTTAACATTGATATTATATTTTTCTGCAAGTTCATAAATACATTTAATCTCTCCTTTATATTTATAAAGATGATTACTTCTTCTATTTCTTGCTTGTTCTTTTCTTGTTGCCCATTTACAATTATTAGGTTCATAGTTACCATTAACATTTATTCTTTCAATACTCAAACAATCATTATAACCATTATTTAAAGACCATTCTTCAAATTTATGAAAATCTTTTAACCATTCTTTACAAATTGAAATACCTCTACCGCCATAATTATGGTAATTATTGCATCTTTCGTTTAGACATCTTTGTTTGATACCTATCCAAATTCTATATATTCTGTTATTTAATAAATTATTCATAAAAAAACTCCTTTCCGCAGAGCATCCGAAAATAATGAAGGGGAAGGATAATCGGAAACTTTATCTTTTCGGTAGCTAACCTATCCCCAATATTATTATACAATAAATATTTTATTATTTTGTTTTTAATATTCTTCTGGTTCTTTATTGTGCCTTTTAATAAATTTTTTTGCTTCGCAATAGGCTCTTTCTTCCGGATGTTTATTATCTGGATCTTTTTCAAGCATAAAGTGAGCATACTTACCATACTTAATAGCATCAACTCCCCAGATTTCAGCCATATCGCTCATATACCAATTCATCATAAAATTAAAATCATATTGATTATATTTATTGAATGTTATACCTAACGATTTTGCTACATCATTAGTCTGTGTCAAAGTCCACGCAGAAGTATTAGCAAGGAAGTCCATACCATCAATAGCCTTTTCTAGCAAATCTTCTGTAAGATGTTTGCCGTTCAAAGCTAAATCAATATATAACTCTACACAATCCGGATATTGCTCGTACATTTCTTTAAATGCAACAATCAGTTTCTCCGGATGATGATATAAGTAATCAAACTTTTCTTTTATATTCTTGATTTCTAATATATTATCATTCATATTTTACATTCTCCTTATTTTCTTCTTTTATAAGATTTTTTAATAAATCTTTTATCTCAAAAATTAACTGTTGCATTTGCATTTTGGTATCTCGTTGAATATCACATAAGATTGATCTGCGTTCGTTACAAAGTAACCTTTCATCAATTTCCCACATCTGTAATATCTCTCCAATTCTCTTGAGTTCATTTGAACAGAAAATTTATTGAATACCGGAACATTTGCACCGTTTATAGTCATAGTTACTGGAATTGGATCTCCTGTTACCACTGAACTAGGTCTTTGACATAATACAAAACAAAATCTATCTTCACTAGCAATATTCGTAGGGTTAGTAACTGTTACTACTAAATTTCCGTCTGTTTCTGTTAGTGCAGTAGATTTATGAAAAAATTGACAACAATTATTAAAGCAATTCATTTTTATTTTCTCCATTAAAATTATGTAATTATCTAAATTAAAGGGAGAACAGCCGAAAGAAAAACATTTATTTCTCCCGACTGTTCGATTTATGGTTTGATTTTGGGAGGAGCTTTAAGCATTCATCATATTAGCAACATACACAACCACAACCACAGCCGTTAAAACCATACATATTAGAAGCATACATAGCTGACTGATATGGGCTACAAGTTAAATATGCAGGTTTGCTAATTGGTTGAAGTGTGCTGATGATGTTAGCAGTTTGTGCCTGTTGAGATAATTGGAAGTTAGCAGTTTGTAATTCTTGGTCTTTTTCTGTAACTTTATCTCTCAATGCTTGAATTGTGTTCTGTATCATCAATCCTCTGGTTTTTTCGCCATCTCTTTCGATTGCATTTACAATATCACAAGTATTTCTAGCACCTTCATATCTCAAAGCATCAATGTTTCTGTTTGTATCATAGTTTACTTGAGCGATTGCCTGCTTTGTTTCGCAACAACAATTTTGCATAGCATATCTATTTTCTGCTATTGCAGAATTTGTCGCACTGAAACCAGAACACAAATCTCTTTGCAACTGATTTTGACCTTGCATTAAGTTTTTAGTTGTTTCATAAAAACCATCACATAAGCCGTTGTTTACTGTATTTAATTGACCGCTTAAATTATCAATTTTATTCTGGATAGTTTGATTATCGAAACCTTGTTGCAAATCGCTACGAGTTAAGGCACTTTCTAATCCCATACCGTAACCACGATTTCCGAAACCATTACCCCATCCGAACAATGCGAATAGTAAAATTACCCATATCCAACAAGCACCGCCATAGCCGTAGCCATCGCCACCACCTGTATAGACTGTTCCTTTTTCTGTTTCAATCATAATTTTTCTCCTTTTTGTTTTTCCGATTGAATGTGTAATATAACGCATCACTCATTGAGAGGAATTTCACTATCTATAAACTGTACTTATTTATGATAGGACTGTAATTTTACAAACTTACTCCAAATTGACTAGCCATTTGTTGAAGTTGTTGTTTGCTAATACCTTTCTGATTAGCAACATTATTGATAACTGTTCTTATCTGTTCCGGACTTTTACCATTTACCATCTGATAGGCTTGATTAAGCATAGGATTATTGCCTAGCATTCCCATCATCATTTGCATAGGATTACCAGAACCAGATAACATTTGAAATAATTGCAAAGGATTATTCATCATTTTCTTTGCTTCCTTTCTTAAATTTAGTTATAGGATAAGAACTTTCTTTGTTTTCTTTATTTTCCTTAACTTCTGTTTTTTCACTTTTTTCTTTTTCAAGAATTTCTATCCTATTTTTTAAATCTTCTATAATCTTTTCTGTATTTTGAGATGAATTTTCTTCTACTTTTTTGCTTTGCGTATAAATTCTAAAGTCTGAATTTCCATCATCTCCAAGTTTCTTAATATAAACTTCATTTAAACTTTTATTTATGAGTACAATAACAGATCCGTCAAAGGGAGTTTGAACTCCTTTGGCTTCATCTATACTACCTACATAAAAACTTCTTATTATAGGCATCTGTGCTTGCTGAATTTGAGATTGCATAGGTGGTTGACTTTGCATCTGTGCAACCTGTTGATGTTCCATCTGATACAATCTCTGTTGTGGGTTAAGGTTTGGATTAAAAATCGTCTGATTATATCCATATCCACCGTAACCGTTATTTCCAAAATTCATTCCCATATTTT
>CALXON010000235.1 GCA_944389985.1 uncultured Spirochaetaceae bacterium
AGCATTTGACCAACACTTTTTAGTTGGCTTCCCATAGTTGAAATAAAACTTTTACCGCCAAGTCCATCTAAATCTACACTTTTCTTGATATTAGCAACCTGACTTTCAAACTTTTTCATTTGGGAATTTGTAATGCCCCCAGAATTTAATTGGTCAAACATACTTTGTATGTTCTTGCCATACATCGTATTATGGATACGATTGTTATTATCCCAATATTTCTGCAAGCTACGTTGGAAGTCAGCAACTTTTTTCGCACTGACAAGTTCATCGCCTTTAGTAGATGCGATCTTAAATTCATTACCAAGCGTTTTCATAGACTTTGAATAGTCATTATTTAGATCTACCAAACGCTCCATATTCCTAACACTTCGATTAGAGTTATATGCTTCAATCGCTCTATTTCTATCACTAAATGCGTTGTTATAACGATCAATAGATTCTTGATTTAACCCAGCATACTTACGAATACCCGCTTGCATTTGAGCATCCTGTACTTGCAAAGCTTTTGTTTGATAATCGTACAAAATTTTATCCGCTTTGTTTTGTAGTGCAGTATATTCTTTTTCTTGCTGTTTAATGGCCTGTTGCTGTATCTTCACAACTTCCGAATAGTTTTTCTTCCATTGTTTTATATTATCTTGACCAATCTTTACCCATGCATCATGTGGCGCATTCTTTAAACTGGCATTAGTTTTCATCTCAGCAATACGTTGTTGTGCTTGCCTTTTAGCAGATGATTCTTCTATTTTTTCAATTTGCTTTAAACTTGCTTGTCGTGCCTTTTCAACTTCCGCCTGGGCTTTTTGTTCTGCTTTTACTTTCTGGTTTACATACTGACTCGCAGATTTCTTAGCAACATTTTGATCTATTCCAGGATCAAAAATCTTAATATCCTTTAGCGCTTTTTCGGTATCACTTTTAATTCTTTTATTCAGATTAACAACTTCTTTTAGAGTAGGAGCTTTGATAGTTTTGACGCTACCAACGAATCCTTTACTGAAGTTTGTACCGCTAACTTTTCCAGAAGAAGTCATACCTTTCTGGATCTGTTGAATCTGTTGATCTAATTTTCCAGTTTCAACATTGATCCTTATAGTCTCACCATTCAGTTTTAGAATGTTCCTAATCTGTTGTTCTGCCTTATCTAGGCCAGTTACTTCTGCCAATATATTAATTCTATAATCGGCCATTTTTGTTCCATCACTTCCTTTCTAAAAGGCAATAAAAAACTCTCCGCAGTGGGAGAGTAGTAAATAAAAAAGAGTAGAGGAGTACCTACTCATTTACTTTGGTTTTATTTTTTAAAAGAAAAGAAGCCCACAATATAATGTGGACTTCTATTACTTTACAAACATCAGTTACCAAGTAACATTTGTTTTACATCTTCAATTGATTTCCCAGACTCATTTACAATTGCCTGGAGTTCTGCTAAATCTCTTTCTTTCTTTTGTGCTTCTAATTCTTTTAATTCGTTCTCAGCATTAGCAATCTTTTCATTCAGATCAGAAATCTTGTCTTGTACTTTTTTAATCTTTTCCTCTAATGTAGCAGCTTTACCTCTTGCCATTAGTAACACCTCCTAAAATTGATTATAGGTAAAATATACCACATCTAATCAAAGAAAGGAAGAACTATTTTACCAACTACTGAAAATAGCATCTGCGGCAGCTTTAATCTGTTCTACGCTTCGTTCCCAATAGCCATGATTACCAAGCGTACCAGAATGCCCTTCGTTGGTTGCACTGATAACTTCTTCACCGCTATACGTACCCGTTGGCCATGTTACACCAGTATCAAGATAGGCTTCCATACTTACAGACAAACCGCCACCAGAAACGCCACTTGTTTTTGGGGTAGTTGTCAAGTTACCTGTCCACTGATATACTTTTGGTACTGGACCATAATATCCACCAACTTCTCCAAACATAATGGCTTCCGCTTCGCGTTCCGTCTGCTCCATTTTCTTTCTCAACTTCCGCGAGATATCCGCTTTAATTTGTTCAATCGTCACAAAGCATCACTCCTTGACAATTGGAATTACTTTTTCGTCCGTATCCTCTTTACCTTTATTATACATTTTGACAGCTTCTTTTGCGATTTCGACAGCACTAATATCGCTGCCATTCATTTTCTTAATAAATTCAACTTGTTCATCAATACTCATACGATTATTAAATTCATTCTGCCGTTCTAAAGCCTGTCTCTGTACATTCAGGAATGCATTTGCGCCACGCAACAACGCTTTGATTTCTTTATTAATACCAGCATCCTGAATATACTTTTTCTTTTCGATTTCCAGTTTATCATCAATCAGAGATTCAATTTGTTCCATCTGATAATATAGATTAGATTTCTTTGCGCTGGCACTACAACGAGCTTTCCACTTATCATACATACTCATAAGATCAGGATCTGCGACTATAGATACATAAGGATTTTCTCCATCCTCAAATTCCAATCCGTTTACTGCGTACTGTACAAACAGGGCAGAAATCATCTGATCCCTAAAATATGGTGTGTATATAACTTCCCCAGTGGGCGCACCATTTTCATCCAATTCTTCCTGGAAGTACCCAGATACTACTTTCTCTACGAAAGCAATGATATCATCTAAAGATAATGACTGTTTCATT
>CALXON010000236.1 GCA_944389985.1 uncultured Spirochaetaceae bacterium
AACTTCCGCATTCAAACGGCATTGCTTGCAGTCCGTGTCCTGTTTTGACTCTTTGGTCATTTCATAGGTCTCCTTTGAGGAAGCTATTTTTTCGTTCTTGCGTCCTCAACCTCCCTATGACAAAAGCGCTGCAACCGCTCACCCCAATTCGGAAATTTTTTTGAATTTATTTTTTGAAATAGTCCGCGAAGTCCGAAAGCAACGCTTTGAGCTTGGCAAACAGCTTGTACCGCGCTTCACGCGCGCCCGACTTCGTGATATGTAACGCCTCGCCTATCTCGGCATCCGAACGCTCGTCCATAAAATATTCGAGGATGAGCCGTTCGCGGTCGGTGAGTTGGAGCTTGGCTTTCTCCAATTCCTCTTTGAGAATGTTCCGTGCAATTTCCAGCTCCACGTCCACACGCTTGTCTGCAAACTCAACGGGCGAGCCGTCCTCGGTCACGAACGCATCCAACGACAGCGTTGCGCCCGTCAACCCTTCGCCTGCAAGATAGAGCGGACAGGTCTTACAGTCCTTACGGCAGACCGTGCCGTCCGCATTTCGGCATTTCTTGGCACGGTAGTCGCGTTGATTTTCGCGCCATTCTTCGCGCTTATATGCGCGATACACTTCCTCGCTGACGTCTATCAGCTTGCCGTTTACATACAGTTGCCTTTTCTTATTCATGAAAATAACTCCTTTTGCCTGGCGGTGCCAAAAGCAATCGGAGCCATTCTCATTGGGGAATATATGCAGTCGAATAATGCCTGATAGCGAAAAAGGGCATGGCAAAAAAACGGCTACATCATTTCTCTCAAAACACGTCTTGCGGCGAGTGTTCGAGGTATGTATCCGATTGCCCTTAATGCATATCAGGCATCAAATATTTTTTTGTTTTTCTAATTTAGCAGTCAAACCGCTCGGTTTTTCAACGGTTTGAAATTTTTTCCTATATTTTTATTATTTACAAATTTAAATTGACGGTCGGTCTCTTCCTCCCCCTCATAATGAAATACATTGTTTGCAATGGCAATTTTAAGGGAAACGCAAAAAAAGCCTGGCAAATAGAATTCACCCTTGTTCTTAGGGTTAGTTCTATTTGCCAGGCCTAACGGTTTTCTCTTTCCGATTCGGACTTGTGCCGACAAATGCTATCATTCTGCCAGGTCGGGCTGTGGTGTTCAGCTTACCGACTCTCTGCGACAGAGGACCGTATTCAGTTTATAAGGACTTGTCTTATGCTTGTTTCGCTTCGGTTACGCCCTTACTCTTGGAAGCACTCACGCTCCCGTTCGTGACGATAACCTCAACTTGCTCTTTGCAATGCGGGCATTGAACCTCGATGACCGAGCCGTCCTCTGCCTTGCATAGTCTTTTCCCGCAAAACGGGCATACCGCAAAATATTTCATGTTTGTTTCCGCGCCTCCTATTTGTGCATTATCCCCGGCATGATGATCTCCCTATCCGAGTGCGGCGGCATCTTATGCTCGTTCATCAAGACCGCCGGGGCTATGGCTGTCTTTCCGTACCGACCTCGGATATTGTCCACCGTCCGCTCAAGTTTCGACTGTCTTTCGACCTTTGCATAGTCGCAAAAGATTGTAGTCTGCTCCAGCGCGGATTCTGATACCAGGTTAATGGCACTTATTGTGATTGCGCGTATTTGATTTGTCCATGCATAGTTCTTCTCTACCAACGCTATCGCGGCTTGGGAAACAGAAGCCTCGCTTTGAGTAGGGTATTCGAGCTGCGCTTGACTCAAATACGAGCATAATCGACTGTCTCGAATGTACACTTGGACACCCTTCGCTTTGAGGTGATAGACCCGTAGGCGGTGTCCGATGTCCTGGGCAAGTGCAATGAGAACCATTCGCACTTCTTCCATATTCTCAAGGTCTGCTACGCACGTTATTCCGTGCCCGACCGATTTTGCGGGCATCGTAGAATCTTGATGCGCCACACGCGAGGTGTCGTTCCCACTCGCGTATTTCCATAACGCCACGCCGTTCTTGCCGAACCGCTCACCCATGAACTCCGGTCCGACACGTGCGATATCCCCTATCGTTTTAATGGAGAGGTGGTTCAGTTTCGCCGTGGTCGCCCGGCCGCAGTAGAGCAGTTCCTCGCACGGGAGCGGCCAAACCTTAGCCTTGTAGTCATCGCGCGAGATCTGAGTAACGGCGTCCGGCTTTTTCATGTCGCTGCCGAGTTTGGCAAATATTTTATTGAAACTCACGCCGATACTGACCGTGATGCCGAGTTCGTCTTTAACCGTCTGGCGTATCTCCTCCGCAACCTCCATGCCGTCACGTAGCGTGTTGGTGACATCGAGCCAGCACTCGTCCATGCCGAACGGCTCGACAAGATCGGTGTATCTTTGGTAGATACTGTGCAGGTACTTCGAGAACTTCATGTAATACTCGTAGCGCGGCGGGACGATGATGAGGTCTTTGCAACACTCCTTCGCCTGCCAATTCGCCATACCCGTTTTAACGCCTGCCTTTTTTGCTTTTTCCGACTTCGCAAGGACGATGCCGTGCCGCTCTTCCGTAGAGCCGCACACCGCAACCGCCTTCCCCCGAAGCTCCGGGTTGAGAACCGCCTCTACCGATGCGTAAAAACAGTTTGCATCGCTATGCAAAATGCAGCGTTCCTTCATTGCTCAATATATACCTCTTTTACGCTGAACCAGGTGTTGCTGTCCTGTTCAAAATAAATTTTACGCTCTACGCCGTCCACGATGACCGTATATTCCAGCGGCGCAATGCAACCTACCTCTTGCGGACAATGCCGACGTACCCGTTTTACTTTCGTGATTTCAAAACTCCTGTCCTTGTAGATCAGCTTGAAAGGTTTTAACGCCCCATCCGTGCCGAACGATGCCAAAACCTCAAGCTGCTTGCGCTCGTACTTTTTCATGCTTTTGCTCCGTCATACAGTTTTTGCGTGTTTGTCTTCCGATAATTTATAGATGGGAATTTTCGCAAGCGGGCCAGGAACGCGCAACGTGTTGACCCTGTTCTTGCAGTTCTCGCACTCGAACCAGCCGTTTGTCTCCTCTAAGTTCAGTCCTCTGTTCATAGCTCCGCATATGGGGCATTTTTCATCATATTGCATTATCAGCTCCTCCCTTACAAATTTTTAAGCACCTTGACTGCTTTGCCCTGGATGACGATGTCATCAAACTCCATATCGTCATACGCATCGTTTTCGGGGCGAAGGATTATCTTGTGCCTACGCTTATCCTTATAAAACCGTTTGAGCGTGGCAGCATCATCTATGAGTGCGACAACGATATCCCCTTCCTCGGCGGTATCCTGTCTGCGGACGAACACCAACTCGCCATCTTCGATCCCCGCTTTTATCATTGAATCGCCGCGGGCGCGGAGTGCGAAGAACTCTCCTGTACCAAGCTCACCCTTGAGAATGGGAACATACTCCTCGATATTCTCCTCCGCCAGAATGGGTGTGCCACAGGCAACTTGCCCGACAACGGGAACTTGTTGTACCGACATCCTGTGCCGCCTCGTGGATACACCGCGCCGACCGTTGATGTCGAGCTTCCCCTCCTGCTCCAGTCTTTTAACATGGTTATGTATGCTCGCCGTGGAGGATAGCCCCACCCCTGCGGAAATCTCTCGGTAGCTTGGGCAGATGCTGTTCTTTTCGATATAAGCGTTTACAAACTCAAGTATCTTACTCTCGACATCTGTATTTCTTGCTCGCATGGCTTTACCTCTCTTTTTGTCAAATACAAACATTTGTTCGTGTTTGCAAAAATATTATAACGCGGCTATAGGCAAAAGTCAATGCTTGACTGCCAGATTTTTTAAATTTTATTTTGAGAAATTTTATAAATGTGGACAGACGTGTGTCCACTTTTCTATGCTATAATGAATAGGGATATTTTGTACGCTCGTTACATACCTTTTTAGACAAAAAAACACCTACGGTCTATGCCGCAGGTGCTTTTTAATCTGTTACTTCGTCAAAAACGGGATCGCTGAAAAACTCCCCTA
>CALXON010000237.1 GCA_944389985.1 uncultured Spirochaetaceae bacterium
CCAGGTGAAACTAGTCTATATAACATAGGGGCCAGTGATGTTTAGGAATTTAACCAGTGGCAAGAGCAAAGACTGAATGAAATAAAAGAGTATAGAGAGAAAGCCGCAAAAGCTGGTTCTGATGTAGAAAGAGATTATTTTGAAGCGCGCGCTGAATATATGGATTAGCTCTTCCAAGACGATATCGAAAGATGGAAGTATATCAATACTAATTTCGTCGATTATTTAGGCTAGGCCGCACAAGAGGCTACAGATTATCTTGCTCTTGATTCTCAATTCCAGGACGACGAGACGGTTAAAGAAGCGCAAGAAACTATTCGTCAATACTACGAAGCAACTGGAACCTATCAATAGAAAGTTGCGGAACAAGTAGATGAATTAATAGCAGAAAATAAAGCAGCTTGGGAAGATTTTGTTAATGATACTTAGTCTATTGATTTCAATTAGATATTTGCTTAGCAGAACCCAGAACAAGTTTTATAGAGCGTATTTGGTGATGATTTATTTGATGCAATTCAGTAGAAAGCTCAAGAGTTAGGGCTGTCCATGTATGCGTTCTTATAGCCTCTAGCTGATGATTCAGGTGTTATTAATCTTCAGTCTATTGCGGAATGGATTGATACAATAGCAGAAAATACTGAGTCCGCCTCAAGTGCCGCAGACGATTTTGCTTCTAAAGTAAGTTTTATTAAAACCTTATCTTAGACAATATCCACTTCTGGAATAAGTAGTATTACTGATGAGGAAGATTTAAAGCAACTACAAGAATTAGAAAGTGAATATTCTGTTCTTGCAAATATCCAAGATAAAAATTCTCATGATTATCTTGAGGCATTAAGATATATTCAAGAATAGCTAGAAGATAACCACAGAGCGGAACTAAATAATATTAAAGAGGAAGCGTCTGAAAGAGCTAAGACTGCGGCTCAGAATCTAAAAGATTTAGAAGCGCGGAAAGAGCAACTGGAAGGGTTAAATGACTCTCTCTCCTAGAGTGAATTAGACGACGTTATAGTTGACATACAGGCTAATACCAATGAGCTACAAAACGCAATTAATGATGTTATCAGCGCAGACTATGAGTTAAAAGTATCTGTAAATGCGCAAGACCTAGCTTCCGATGTATCTGATGCTTTTGATTTTGCAACAGAACTATCTAATATTGGTCAATTCATTACAGAGGATTTGAAAGTCTCTGTAGATGAAATGAGATAGATTATCAGTGCTGGATATGGCGCAATGTTAATTGATGCTTAGGCGACCACAGATGGGATGGTGCAATTAAATGCGGCACAAGTGAGTGCCTTTATTGATGGAAAGCAATCTGAAGTAGAAGCATCTCGTCAAGCCTATATTGCGCAATTAGAACAATCTTTAACATATTTAAACGGTCAACGAGAATATATTGCTTTAGAGTTGCAAGCAGTAGAATCTGCTTTGGCCGCAAAGAATACCGCCTAGGCGCAAAGCAGTCTGTATGAATTGAGAGCTAGACAAAATGGCTATGAACGTTATGTTTAGCTATTGTCTGAACAACTGAGCGCGGAAGATGATTACAGATATTAGAGTGAAATTATTTCTGATAAACTTAATGAGTTTAAAGTTGAATCATCAGAAATCGTTTATTTGAACCAGTAGAAGAATGAAAGCGATGCGACAACTCAATAGGCGCAAGAAGTAAAGAGAAGAATTGAGAATCTTGAAAAATATTATAACTCACTTGTTTCTATTGGCTTAGCTACTAAGCAAGCAATGTCTGGTACAGAAGTTACCGTTAAATTCTCATCTGGCAATCCAGTGGGCGGAGGCGGAATAGTTGATTCTGGTAATTTTGAAATGCAGAATCCCCTTGACCGCGATTAGGGTAGAGACTATGCTATTAATACTGATTTTGATATAGGTGCATTATTAGATGAATGGATGGGCTCCGATTGGTCTGAGGCTGGGCGGCAATAGTTAGAAGAATTAAGAAAAGGTTTACAAGATACTCTTTCTTCTCTTGATGCTTAGGCTGGTGCATTAAGAGGAAGTATTGAGGCGCTTAAAGCTGCGGACTTAGGAGTAGATTATTTACAAGCTGGAGCTGGAGCAGATAGTTCTGGAGGGAAAAGCGGAGGATCAACTCCTAATTAGAAGGAACTAGACCTATATAATGATAGACTTGATGCTTTTGCTGCTATAAATGAGGAAATTGATAAGTACGAAGCTAATCTTGAAGTTTTATAGAAGTCAGAAAAAGATGCTTATGGTGCAGATTACTCAAAAAATTTAAATAAACAATTAGACGTAATAGAAGATTTAAAAAATGCACAAGAAGAAAGACTTAGAATAGCGAAAGACCAAGAGCAATAGCTAAAGAATGAATTGAGCGGAATTGGTTTCACCTTTACGGACGAAGGCGTTTTAGACAGAAGTAAATTAACAGAATTAAAGAACTTGTATGACCAAGCTGCTACTGCTTATAATAATATGACAGGCGAATAGCAACAATCAGAGCAAGGGAAAGCGTTTGAGCAGCAATTAGCTGATTAGAGAGATTATATAAGTCAAGTAGAAAAATTAATTAGTTTATGGGAAATCGCTCAAAAAGAGGGAAATGACGCCACTACAGAGCTAGCTGACTATGATGCACAAATAGCAGATATATATGATAAATTGCGGCCAGGAGAACAAATTGAATTATGGGAAGACTTAATTGATGTCTTTAATGAGTTCGCAGATGTAACAGATTTAGTTGATACAAAATTAAATATTTTATCTGATGAACAAG
>CALXON010000238.1 GCA_944389985.1 uncultured Spirochaetaceae bacterium
GATCTGCACCACCCGTTCCTGCCCGTGCTTCCGCACCACCCGGGCGCTGCCCTCTTGCCGTCCCCCGAGCCAGAAGGCCCCGTCCACCTGGGGGATGGACATGAGCTCCGGGTTGAGGAACCGCTCAAACAGGAGCTGGTAGCGGATGGGGTCGATGCTGGTGATGCCCAGGGAGTAGGCCACAAGGCTGCCGGCCGCGGAGCCGCGCCCCGGCCCCACCATGATGTCGTGGTCCCTGGCGTATTTGATGAAGTCCCACACGATGAGGAAGTAGTCCACATACCCCATGTCGTGGATGACGGACAGCTCGTAGTCCAGCCGCTCCCGCAGTTCCTCCGTGACAGGCTGGTACCGCTCTGCCAGCCCTTTCCGGCACAGTTCCTGTAAGTAGTCCCAGGAGGTGCGGCCCTCCGGCACGTCGTACTTGGGCAGCTTGGTGACGCCGAATTCGATCTCTACCTTGCACCGGTCCGCGATCTTCTGGGTGTTCGCGAGGGCCTCCGGCGCGTAGGGGAAGAGGGCGCTCATCTCCGCCTCGGACTTGATGTAGTACTGGCCCCCCTCGTAGCGCATCCGGTCCTCGTCCGCCAGCTTCTTTCCCGTCTGCAGGCACAGGAGGATGTCGTGGGGCTTCACGTCGTCCGCGTAGGTGTAGTGGACGTCGTTTGTGGCCACAAGGCCGATCCCCGTCTCCCGGCTCATCCGCACCAGGGCCTGGTTCACCATCTGCTGCTCGGGCATGCCGTGGTCCTGCAGCTCCAGGAAGAAGTTGCCCTTCCCGAAGATCTGCTCATAGCAAAGGGCCGCCTCCTTCGCCTCCTCGTAGAGGCCCCGGACCGCGTTTCTGGCCACCTCGCCGGCCAGGCAGGCGCTCAGGGCGATGATCCCCTCGTGGAACTCCTCCAGGAGCGCCATGTCCACCCGGGGCTTGTAGTAGTACCCTTCTGTAAACCCGCGGGAGACGAGCTTCACCAGGTTGTGGTAGCCGGTCTCGTTCTCCGCCAGCAGCACCAGGTGGTAGTAGCGGCTCTCGCTGTTCCCCTTCGCCTCCTTGTCAAACCGCGAGCCGGGCGCCACGTAGACCTCGCAGCCCAGGATGGGCTTGATCCCCGCCGCCTTCGCCGCCTTGTAGAAGTCGATGACGCCGTACATGACGCCGTGGTCCGTGATGGCCACGCTGTCCATGCCCAGCTCCTTCACCCGCGAGATGCATTCTTTTATTTTATTGGATCCGTCCAGCAGGCTGTACTCCGTGTGGACGTGCAGATGTGCAAAACTCATATAAAAAACGCCTCCCTTCCAGACGCAGTCATTTGAAAACATTGTACTACGTTTGGGAGGGAGGCGCAATGCTGTTCCTGCTTACCCGTTGATCATGAAGCTGACCAGTCTGTCGATATCCTCTTTCTCGTAAGCGATGATCTCCAGCTCCGGGATCTCTCCACCCGAAAAGATGTTCGCCATGGACACGTACTGGGACAGCTTGGACTTCAGGTTCAGGCGGTCTCCCTCGCCTGTCACGAGCTCCACTTTTCCCTTGCAGTTGTCGATGACCTGGAAAAACTTATCGATATTTGTAATATTCTGTACTTTCATATCTGTTCATTCCTTTCTGAAACATTTCGGCTTTTTTCCGGTTTCCACTCTCATTATAGCTGTTTTTTACTTAATTGCAATGCTTTTCTCGCGGATCTCGATCTTCCCCTCCTTGAGGAGTCGGCCCACCGCCCGCTTGAACGCGTTCTTGCCAAAGCCGAACTGGGCCCGGATCAACTCCGGATCCGCCTTGTCCGTAAAGGGCAGCTCCCCGCCGTTTTCCAGCAGCTTGTCCATGACCGCCTGCGCGTCCGCGTCCATCTGGATGAAGGCCTTCTCCCGGACGCTCAAGTCCAGCTTCCCGTCCGGCTTCACGTCTGTCACCCGGGCTTCGATCCGGTCGCCCACCTTGTATCTGCCCGACGCTTCCCGGCGGGGGATCAGGGCGCAGTACCGGTCGTCCACCGCCACGAAGAGGCCGAAGTTCAGGCTCTTCTCATAGATGATGCCCTGCACCCGGTCGTCCTTTTTGTAGGGGGAGTTCTTCTCCAGCCTGTCGTACACTTTCATGGTGGCGCACAGCCGGCCGCTCTTGTCTTTGTAGAGGCCGACGAGGCACTCGTCCCCCGGCTTCACCTTGGCAGTCTGCTGCCTGAAGGGCAGGAAGAGATCCTTTTCAAGTCCCCAGTCCAGGAACGCCCCGATGGCGCCTGTGTCCTTCACTTTCAGGGCCTTCACCTCGCCCATCCGGATCTTCGGCTCGTGGGTCGTGGCGATGATGCGGTCTTGGGAATCCCGGTAGAGAAATACATCCACCGCATCCCCGATGCCCGCCCCCTCCGGCACCTGCCGGGCCGGGAGCAGGACTTTGTCCTCCTTTGTGCCCAGATACACGCCGAAATCTGTCGTCTTCACGATCTCCAGCGTCACGTTTCTTCCCAGTTTTTCCTCTAACATCTCTTCTCTCCTGTCAGTTCCACAACTGCGTAGGGCCTGCCGCCCTCGTCGCACAGCTCCACAACTGTCCTTCCTTCTTCTCTGGCTGTCCGCGGGCAGATCACATCCCCCAGCACCGCCGACTTCTTGTACTCCACGCGCACCTGGTGCACCAGCATCTCCTCCCCGATGGACTCCAGCGCCATCTGCACGTACTGGCAGTTGTTGACGTGCTCGTTCGTGTCAATGTGGTACTTGCGCACCGGGAACGGCTCCGCCTCGGCAAGCTCTGCCGGCAGGGCGATCTTCCTGGGCGCGTACGCCATCTCAAGGGGCTCCTGGGTGCCGTATTTCTCGATGTCCTCCGGGTCGGGCCGCACGGGGCGTCCCCGCTCCAGGTCCAT
>CALXON010000239.1 GCA_944389985.1 uncultured Spirochaetaceae bacterium
TTTAACAAGTTTTTCTATTTCAGAATTAAAACTGATATCAGAACCCAAAATTTTTATTCCTCGCGCGTGCAAAAAATATGCGAGAGCTGACATACTTATCCCGCCAATTCCAATTATGTAAACAGATTTGAAATTTTCTAACATGGTTTTATATATGCAGAAAATTAACTATCTTTTACTCACATCTTACGAGTTTTATCATAAAAATTAATATGGACACAAGTTTTGATATTCTAGACATAGAACATAAAGTAAGCGTCGACGCTGGAAGGGAACTTACATCTATGAAGGTCTCGGCGAAGGTTAAAGCTGTTTTTTATCCAAAGAGTGAAAGAGAATTAATATTTTTATACGATTATTTTACAAAAAATAAGCTTCCATTTAAAGTTTTGGGCAATGGTAGCAATGTGCTATTTAGCGAAAGCGCTAAGGACCTAATTGTTATTTCATGCAAAAAACTTGGTCAGAGACTGTCAAGAAAGGATGATGTGGTAACGATTTCTGCCTCCAGCAACCTTTCTCATATTTATAGATTTTGTCAGAAGAATGAGCTTTCTGGCTTTGAAAAACTGGCGTCAATTCCGGGGACACTGGGTGGAGCTCTTAAGATGAACGCTGGGGCATTTGGACAATGCATAAGTGACAACCTACTAAGCGTTCGCGTTTATAAAGAGGGCAGAGTTTGCAGCTTAAAGAAGGAAGCTCTTGGGTTTGGCTATAGAACTTCAAATTTAAAAAATTGCCTTGTTTTATCTGCCAGATTTAAGCTTAAGAGAGAGGATAAATGCAAGATTGAACAAGATTATTATAGCTATTCTATAAGCCGAGCGCAAAAACAACCGAAAGGCTTGAGTTTAGGTAGTGTTTTTAAAAATCCTCATTTAGTATCGGCAGGCTTTTTAATAGATAAATGCGGACTTAAAGGTCTTCAATGTGGGGGAGCGAAAATATCTGAAAAACATGGCAACTTTATAATTAATTTTAACAATGCGACATATAACGACATAATAAACCTTATAGAAAAAATAAAAAAGGAAGTTTATGATAAATTTAAGATAAAACTCGAAGAGGAAATTGAGATTATTTAAAAACAGTACCCGTTTTCTACAGCCTGAAAATTTGTCCACACTCAAAGAGGTTTTTGCCTCTTTTTTATGTTTTTTATAGTTTTTCATGCATTTTTTAAGGTTTTTTCGCTTAATTTTGATATTTTTTCTTGTTTTAACCTTAAATTTTCAAATTTTAAAAATAATTGATTTTGAAAAATAATTTATCCTTTTCGACAAAAAGAGACAAAATTTTAAATTATTTAAAATTATTTTGATATTTAATATCATTTTTTTACTAAAATATGTTATTATATAAATGATAGGATAAACTTGGCAATTCAAGTTTTTGTGATAAGTGGTGAGGGGTTTATGTTTTGTCAAAGACAAAAAATAAAAAATATAATTTTGTTTTTATTTGTGACATGTTTGTTCGGCATTTTATTTTTTGGTTTCAGTGATTTTTCAAACGATGCTTCAGCTGAAAGCACTGGTACTACTATAGAAGACTTTTACGATTTTAAAAATGCGGTTAAAAATTTAACAGAAGCTGACTCTCAGCAGTTATCGCTGTCCAGTCTTTCAACAAATGAAAGCTCTTTAGAAGACTCAGTATATAAACTTAGAAGACTGATTGTAATCGGGGACATCAAAGAGGATTACGGTGCAGTTTATAGTATTGACTATGACAACATCCACATTCTCTGCTATGATAGTGAAAGCTCTACAGCAAAGGCATACCAAAGTTTTTGTAAAGACAATACAAATGTAATCATTGACCAAGAAATCAAGGTCAATAGCTATGCTGACAATACATATAATTATGCAAGTGACTTAAACTGGGGTGGCGAGGCCATTGAAGTCAAAGGAATTAGAGACTATCTTCAGACAAATGGTAGCGACGAAGAAATTGTTGTAGCCGTGCTTGACTCAGGGATAAATCCTACTCATCGACTTATTCAAGGTAGAATTTTGACTGACCAGGACGGCAACTTAGTTGGCAGTAGCTATGTCGATTCGACAGTGGCTGGTAGAGAATATGATTTTGAGGATGACAACAATCATGGCTCAAATGTTTCAGGTATCATAACCATGCTAACGCCATCTAATGTAAAAATACTGCCTATTAAGACTATGGGCGCAGATGGTAGCGGATATTTTTCATATATAACTGCAGCACTTAAAGAGATAGAGGATGTATATTCCAATCAATATAATATTTGCGCTGTTAACTTAAGTTTAGGCGGGGTTTATAGCCAATCAACTGCGAATGCCATGGACGAGCTATTTGACTCTTTGCGCGAAAAGAACATATTGACAGTTGTTGCTGCCGGCAATGACCAAATGGACACATCAGAATTTATGCCAGCTAGCAGTGATAGTGCGATAACAGTTTCGGCGCTAGAGGAGGCTAGCGACGGCATCTATCAGTTTGATAAGGATTATTCTAACTATGGCGCAAGCGTTGATATCTCAGCACCTGGCAGTAACATACGCTCGGCAAGCGCAAGAGACGAGTATGATACTATC
>CALXON010000240.1 GCA_944389985.1 uncultured Spirochaetaceae bacterium
AAAAAGAACAAAAATGTTATAGGAATGATGTTTGGTCAGAAAGACTCCACTCTAGAGCAAGTCTCAAATGAGCAAAACCCAAAAGCAAAGATCAAGAAGTTTGAGGTTATAATAAGCTACAGCGAAAGAGAGTAAAAAATATAGCGTATGTCAAAAATTTAAGACTACACATTTTTATTTATTTCGAATTTTATCTTGAAAAGGTTGCGTTGCTGTGGTATATTATTTAAAGAGGTATTATGATAAGCGAAGATTTTATTTATTTACTTAAAAAGAAACTTGGATTTACAAGCAAACAAATAGAGGGTAAAATGTATATCCTTGAGAAAATCAGAAATTACACTGAGAAAGAACTTGACGATGTAATAGATTTTTATATGAAAAAATTTAGTATTGGCAAATATGATATTTGCAGAATGATACAAAATTGTCCATATCTTTTAGGACTAAAGCCAGAGACCATCATTTTAAAAACAGAGCGCTACCAATCATATTTTAAGCTTTCAAATAGACAGTTTTCTTTGCTTTTTAAGGCGTTCCCTGCAGTTATGGGCTACAGCCGAGAGAATATTAACGCAAAATTACAGTTTTTCAAAACAGAGTTGCAGGCAAGCGATGCTGAGGTTAGAAAAATTATATCAAATACTCCAAGCCTTTTGGGGCTTAAAGAAGAAACTTTAAAAAACAAGCTCGTCTTTATAAAAGCCTTTTTAAAATTAGATGACAATGAGCTTAAGAAAATAATTGTAAAATACTCATCAATCTTAACAGTAAACTACTCAACACTCATCCAAACTCCAAAGTTTTATGAGCAAACTTTTAATCTTTCAACAGAACAAGTCAGAAAAATGCTCAAAACTCACCCTATTTTGTTCGGGTATTCTCAGCAAAAGACATCCGAAATGGTAGAATTTTATCGTTCTAACATTGGGCTAAGCGATGCCGAACTTTTAAAAATACTAAACCCTGTGCCAACTTTGCTCACATTTGGCAAGGAAAACATACAAGCAAAGGTCGATTTTTATCTAAACGCAATAGGCTTATCACAAGAAGAGTTTAAAAGATTGGTGCTTAATTCCCCTGTTGTTCTTTCGACAAGTGTAGGTTCAGTTCTTGATAAAATCAGCTATTATCAGCACAGACTAAACATTTCGCCAAAAGAGTTTATAAATATGGTAAAAAATCAAGGCACTCTGTTAAATATCACCAAAGCTTTAACTGAAGACAAACTACTACATTTGAAAGATATCTTTGACTTTGACGACCAAGAGCTAAGGCGAGTTGTTAAAATCTGCCCATCATTTATAATATATAGTATAAACGCTATAGACAAGAAAAAAGAATTGCTTGACAGTCTAAATATCACAAAAGAGGACATACTTAAAAATCCAATCATACTTGCGACCGCGTCAAACAGCATGAAACTAAAATATATGATGCTCTACCTTGCTGACCCAAAAAAGAATTTTATGCGCCAAAAATGGTCTATGCAAAATCAGAAAAAGACATGGGCGAGGATTATGGAACTTAAAAGCCTAGATATTCCCCTTACACCTTTCCTTTTGTTTTCTGCTGAAAAAGATTTTCAAAAAAGATTTAAAGTCAGCGGAGAAGAACTTATGAAAAAGTATCCGCTAACCGAAGAGGTTGTGCGTAATATTATTGTGTCATACAACAAGCACGCACGCAAAACAAAAGAGCCTGAAGTTGAGATCACCGATGACGAAATCTCTGCTATGTTATAGGTGGAACATGGATAAAGAATTAAAAGATTATTTTATTTCCCTAGGTTTTGATGACGACGAAATTTCACAGCTAAAAAGCACTTGCCTTCAGCTTAAGTTTGCATCTCAACAAGATATTACTAAAAACATCGAACTGCTCACCTCTTTTGGCTATCCAAATGAAGACATCCCAGAGCTAATGCTAGTCAATCCCAACTTGTTCTGCTATGAGCAAAACTACTTAAAAGCTCAACTTAACAAATTGCAATCTCAAAACCTTGATATAGAGGTTGCATTAAAAGACAATCCATTTTTAATTTAAAAAAATAAAAAGTTTTTTATTAAGTTATAATCAAGAGTGCCAGTGCGATGGCACTTTTTTTGCTAATTTTGTTGACATCTTCCCCTCTTTTGATAAATAATTATTTTATGAAATTGATTTTACCACTTTTAGCAATAGTTTTCTCTAGTATGAGTTTTACGCCAGCCCAAGAGGTTAGCGTAATTTCCTCTTATAGTTATCTTTACGCCCAGCCTTCTTTTACCTCTGAAAAAATTATGGATGGCGAAGAGGAATTATTAATTTATCACGGCGAGAAGCTAACCGTTATTGAAGAAGAGGGAGATTTTGTGCTAGTCGAGTATCAAAGTAATTTACAAGGATACATCTATAAGTATTATATAACTACAAATTCCTCTCAGGTTGTCTACCCTGTCTTTAATGGCAATGTGAGAATAGAGGGTGCTGTTATCTATGATATAGACGGCTCTCCCACTGAGTACCGAGCACATGCAGGTCAAGAGGTATACATCTATGGCGGGTTTAATGATGATGGGAATTTTACCTCAGTACAACTTGTTCTCGAAGACGGAAGTCTATACAATGGACTTATCAGGACGGAAGACCTCTCTCCTGACGGCGTTAGTAGCCTTCTTATAGTAGGCATTTCCATTATCGCCGCCTGCGTAACCATAATACTTTCTCTTGTGTTTATAAAAAAGGTCAAGAAAAAGAAATAGTTGGCAGTGAAAATTGATTTTGTGATATCTCTTTAGTAAAATCTTACTAAGGAGATTTTTTATGAAGAATATATATGACGATATAGAAAAATTAAAAAAAGAGCTATGGCACTTAAGCCGAGTGACCATCCCAGCTTTAAGAGACATGATAGAAGAAGGAGGCTCGGTTGACCTTTCTGCTTTGCAAACTGAAATTGACGCCTGCCAAAGTAGTATACAAGCGCTGACCACCCAAGACACCAATTTGCGCACGCTGATAAACGGTAACGCCTCTGCTATTACCTCCTGCGTGAGTCAGATAAACACATTGGGTGACGAAATCGACACGGCAAACACAAATATAGGCAACCTTTCTTCTAGTGTATCCACCCTGCAACAAAACATGACAACAGTAACTAGCGATATTTCAGACTTAAACAACTCAATCTCTAGCATTAATTCGGACATATCCTCAATTGAAGGCTCGATAGGAAATTTAAATTCTGATGTTTCCTCGCTAGAAAGCTCAATATCTACAATAAACTCTGATGTTTCCTCGCTAGAAAGCTCAGTTTCTACAATAAACTCTGATGTTTCTTCGCTAGAAAGCTCAGTTTCTACCATAAACTCTGATGTTTCTTCGCTAGAAAGCTCAGTTTCTACCATAAATACAAACATATCAACGCTACAAAGCTCAATATCGGGTATAAACTCTGACATATCTTCGCTTGAGGGCTCGGTTTCAACTATAAATGGCAATATTGACGGCTTAGAAAGCGACATCTCTACAATAAACACAACGCTTGACGGGCAACAAAGTTCTATCTCTACAATAAATAGCAATATAGCCTCTTTGCAAGGTCACGCGACAGCAACAAA
>CALXON010000241.1 GCA_944389985.1 uncultured Spirochaetaceae bacterium
TAAAGATTTTTTTTTTTTTTTAAACCATTTAAAAGCATAGCTGTTATGTTAAGTGCAAGACTAAAAGCAAAATCACGATATTTTTTACTATCAATTTTTGTTATTTCAAGTACTTTTGGGTTTACAACGCCAGCGCCTAATAACTCAAGCATTCCACTGCCTTTGCAGATATTACATCCCTTTCCATGACAATTAGGACAAGATACATCGACTTCAATACTAGGCTCTGTAAACGGAAAAAAAGAAGGTCTAAATCTTATCTTGGTGTCCTCGCCGTACAAACTCTTCATTAGTATTGTGAGCATCGATTTTAAATCAGCCATAGAAATATTTTCATCTACAACCAAGCCTTCAAGCTGATTAAAAATCGGACTATGAGTTGCGTCACTATCGTTTCTATATGTTTTACCAGGGCAAACGATTTTAAAAGGAGGTTTTCTCTTCTCCATTTCTCTCGCCTGGACTGCCGATGTCTGAGACCTAAGCAGAATTTCGTCGGTTATAAAGAAAGTATCCTGCATATCACGAGATGGATGGTTCTTAGGGATATTCATCGCCTCAAAGTTATAGTAATCGCTCTCAATTTCTGGGCCTTCAACTACCGAAAACCCCATATCAACGCAAATATCAGTAAGCCTATCAATGACGTCAGAAATAGGATGCAAAGCACCTATCTCGCTGGCTTTTGATGGCTCAGTTATATCCACTTTTTCTTCTTGCAGTCTCTTATTGAGCTCAGCCTCTTCAAACTCTTTATTTTTTAGCTCTAGCTCTCTTTCTATCTCACTTCTAGCAACATTTATAAGCGCGCCAAATTTTGGTCTATCCTCTGGTGCAACATCTCTCATCCCTTTTGAAAGATTAGATATAGCTCCTGCTTTTCCAAAGGCTTTAACCCTTACTTCATTTAACTCTTTTAAATTGGTTGATTTTTTAATGTCACCTAGCAATTCTTCTTTAATTTTTAAAAGCTCTTCAATCATTTCTCCTCCATAATAAAAACCCTCTTTCATTAGGACGAAAGAAGGTTCTTCGTGGTACCACCTAACTTTAATTGCGCAAAGCAATCCTCATTAAATCATTGACGCAGATTATTACGACATAAACTACACACTTAAATCAAATTTAAGCTTCATAAATGTAGCTAGAAAGTGAATTCGCAAGTTCTATTATACCTACCTCTCAGCAAACATAGGCTCTCTGTAATAAATTAAACTTGTTACTAGTCTTTCATCATAGCTTTTATTATAAATTGAGTATAAAACATAAAAAAAAATATTGTCAAGTTTTCTTACAAACTTTAAAAAAATTTCGTTTGTTTCTTTATTTTTTGTAGCGTATATTGTATAATTAAAGCGAGGAAACTTTATGGACAAGTATCAAAAATATATTGTAAGTAGAGAATATAAAAGTATTTATTATTTTTTAAAAGACAACAATTTCTCAGAAAATTTTATTACAAACCTTAGAAAAGAAATGGGTAATCTTAAAATCAACGGAGAAGCTGTCACCATTCGCTCACCTTTAAAAATTGGCGATACAATAGAAATAAAATCAAACCCTAACAAGAAAACCACTATTATGCAATGCATAATACCACTAGATATAGTATTCGAGGACGATTATTATCTACTTATTAACAAACCTAGTGGACTTAGCTCAATGCCTAGTAGGTCACACTACTCTAGCAACCTTGCAGGCGCAATCTGTTATTACATGGAGAAAAAGGATAAGAACTTCACTCTTAGAATAATAAATAGGCTTGACAAGGATACTGCCGGACTTGTGCTTGTAGCAAAAGATAGTATTGCGCAAAAAGATATAAAAGACATTGATAAAACCTACTATGCTATCTGTCAAGGTTGCATAGATAAAGAACTAGTAATTGATAAAAGAATAAAAACAATAACGAAAAATGGGCTTAATCAAAACAAGCGTGTAGTAAGTGAGGATGGCAAAGATGCCACAACATATGTATACCCTGTAAAATCAAACGGAAAATTATCTCTTATAAAACTAAAATTAGTACACGGTCGAACACATCAAATCAGGGTTCATCTTGCAAGTATTGGATATCCGCTTTTAAACGACTCACTATATGGAGACGAGAAATGCTCCCCTAATACCCACACTATGCTGATATGCAAAGAAATGTCTTTTTATCATCCGTATAAAAAAGAAGTCTTACATTTTGCTGTAGACTTCCCAAATGACTTTAAAACTATAATTGATAAAATATAAATTTTATTTTGCGATAACTAATATGCTATCAATTCTTTAATGTCTATTGTAACATTATTTGTAATAATTCCTGTAGTATCAATAGAGTATGGCGACTGACCATATAAGCCAACATAGTTATTATCATCATTAAAGCTCATAATACTAAAATAAACATCACTGCAAACAATTTCACTTAAGTTAATTGAAGATTGCAGATTTTCATCTATAGAGATAAATTCACCTACTAGCACACCAAAATTTAAACTTTGTGAGCCATAATTAAACACAGTACTAAAATTAACCTTATTTATTTGCGACTTTTCAATATTATTTAGCAGATTTGACTTACCGATTAAGCCTCCTAAAGTAAGAGCACCATCAAATGTTGAAACATTTATACTTATGTCTTGCACACTTGAATTTTTCCTTATACCTGTTGCTAAGTCAGAGCCTATGATATTGCCAAAAGTTATTTCTGAAGAGCCAAAATCGCCTTCATATGTTATGCTTATATTTGTTAGCCCAATATTTTCTACATTTACATTGCCAGATGTTTCAGCTATTATACCCATATAGGTTGTTTCTACTATTCCATACACTACAAAAGAATAATTGGCAAAATTTACATTTTTTATATCAGCGTCTTGGACAAAACCGAAGAAACCTGCAAGCTCCTTATCGTTAGAAGAAATGCACGAGCTTTCATCTATAACAAAATTGCTTATGGTATAGCCATTACCATCAAAATCACATGTAAAAGGACTTTCTTGACTGCCGATAGTTTGCCACACATTGCCACCACAATCTATGTCCGCAGTCAATTTATAATATTTATTATCATCAAGAGTCAAATGCCCTGTCTGTATAGACAATAAATCTTCATAACTAGATATTTCAACAGCAGTTTCCCTGCCAATTAATGAGCTATTATCATTAGAATTATTGTTTATTTTGTCTCCACATGCAATCATAAAAAGACAAACAGAAAACAACAAAATTAACAATAAAGTATACTTAAGATTTTTAGCAACGAACTTCATGACTTTCTCCTGATCACATTACGTAATAAAATATCACATTTTGTCGGAAAATGTCAAGTAAATTTATGCATTATCATCTAAAACCAATCATCAATTTTTGTTGCAAAATAATCCAGCTTGAAGAAAAGTGAAAGACGAAAAAAGAATCCCCTATTAAATAAAAACACCCTCAAGCCGCGTGTCGAGATACACTTAAACTTTTGTAACAAAGTTGCGCATAAATATATAAATGTTATCCCTATACTTTTATTTTTTCTTTTTTATTTCT
>CALXON010000242.1 GCA_944389985.1 uncultured Spirochaetaceae bacterium
ATCAGCGCCACCTCGTCCAGCAGCACACCAGCCAGTGTCACGCCCTGAATCAGAGCCGCGCTGCTCTCATCCTTGCCTCCAAACAGATAGATGCGGTTCTCTCTGCGCCCACGCCGTGCAATGATCACGTGGTCCCCTCGGTTGTACCGGATGTCGAAGTTCTGTTTCAGGTAGACGATAGACAGCAGGGGAGTGACGATGTTTCGCTCCACCGCGCCAACGGATTTCCCGCAGAAAGCGAAGGCGCAGCCGTTGAAATTCCCCATTGCCCACAGGAAGAAGGACAGAGACATGATAGAGGTCTTTCCAGATCGGACGGCTCCATCACAGATCAGGGCATCATAGGAGGAATATGGAAAGGCAAGGATTTTCTTTTGTTTTTGGCTAATCATCAAAAACACCAGCAAAAAACGATATGGTTTTTACTCCGCACGCTTGTGCGATTTTTTCAAGTTGTTCCATGCGAGGTTTGCGCCTTTCACCCTCGTACTGCCTAATTGTAATAGTTGCAACTCCGCTCTTATTCGCAAGTTGCTCTTGTGTTAGGCATTTCTGCTTTCGTACAAGTTTAATATTTTCTGCCAAGCGGCTATGATTCACCACTTTTCAGCTCCTTCGCCATCTCTTTCAGGCTCTTGGTGATGGGGTCGTCCTCTACCTGATCCTTTCCTGTGATAGGCTGACCCTTCGGGGCCCACTTGTCAATCAAAGTCCCCAGCGCCGTTGTGATCTGCGCCGGGCTGGCTTCTGCGAGCTTCTCAGGTTCGTTTAGAGCGGCCAGACCCTTCTCTATGATCTCACACACCACGCCACGCTTTCTTTCCATGTAAGCAAGGATGTCAGCGGTGTTTTCTTGCTTTTTTTCTTCTAACTTCTGCTCAATGTCTCCCAGTTCGTTCAGGGCTTTTCTCGCCGTGTCCCAGGACACATTATTCCTCTGGGCGGCGGCATTGACCGACTGCGTTTCCAGATAATCAGCTACTATTTTCTTTTTCTGTTTATCCGTCAGCCGTGCAGCCATCGGTTACCACCTCTTAACGCTGTCTCCTTCTCCGTCTCGCCGCGGAAACCTGCCCCGTGCCCTCTTCCAGCCTAACTAGATTCACTATCCTATTGGCGCTAAGGTTATCTCTCTGGTCTATAATGGTTCTTGCCGATGTAACAGTAGACAGTGTATCGTTTAACTCGGCCCGTACCGTTCTTATACTCTGCCTTGAAAATCCTGCCATGTTTTCCGCCGTTCTCTGTATTTGCGCGTTCGTCCTTCCCTCTGCAAGCGACCCTCTACGCACATCTCTCTCAATTCTGTCTAGTGTGCTGTCCAGTCCATCCAGCGTGGAATAGGCCGTTTCCCTAATATCATTTGCCCATGAGACTTGACGTTCACTTCCTGTCAACGTCGGCAACGCGGCTCTGCTTGCTCCAACCGCTCCTCCGCCTGCTCCGCTACTTCCGCGCCCTCCCATTTCTCCATCGCTCCTTCACTTCGTCTTGATGTGGCCGAATTCTGACCACATTCCAGTCAAATTCTTCTGGGCACTTACCATACCACAAGATTTCCGTTGGGTTCAGCGTTTCGATTGCTCGCCTACACCCTTCAGCAAACGCTCCCCGCGTCTCAGGGTATGCCTGAGTGCCAACACTGGATATGCTGATAATCGCGTTTCTGGGTTCACCGTCCAGACAGTAGTCAAAACTATCCGGTGTACTCCAACAGATTGTCGGTATCACATGGATACCATGCATCTGCCAATATGCGCCGAGCCAGTGCTTGCGGTAGTGGTTGTATATCCGCATCGCCACCGGCATATCCGTGTACTGTGAAAAATCAGGCGTGCATACTGCCGCAAATTGCTTCAAAAGCGGTATGTATTCATCTGGTCTGTTCCAGAGCCGGACGAACTGATAGTCGTCTACGTAAAAATGCACACCTTTTGTGTCCCTGTTTTTTGCTGTTTTGGCGTAATTAAATGGGATCCATTCAAGATGCCTTATGTTTATGTTTTCCGCCTGAATCTCTGGTATCCCATAGGGCGGGACGCCCGAAAATATCATTTTATCGCAGTTTTCAAAATTCAACATGTTTTTTGTAAAATATGTATTGACAATGTCATATTTTATGATATAATAGCATCATAAAAAGAGAGGGCAAACGCCCAGAAGGAGAATCGCCATGAAAGAGAGTTTTGAACGCATGACACTTGACCAACTAGAGGCTATCAATGAGGTCATGATGTACCTCTACCCTTCGATGTACGGGTTTTTCAATGAGGGCGCAATGGATATCGAGGTTTCCGGCCGCGCCGAGTACACGCGGGAAATATTAGATGACGTCCTTTCTCGCAAACGCGCCGAGTACGAGCAGAGCGACGAGTACAAGGCCAAAAAGGCAGAGGCCGACGCGCTGTATGCGTCCATGTTCCAGCCCTGGAAGGAGGAAAATGTATGACAAACCGAGAAGCCTATGTGTTCGGCTGGGTGTTCGGACGGCTCAATGCCGACGCCTTCCCTAAGACCGTCGGCGGAGATGTGGCACTGGCCGCGCCCCGCCCCTACTCCTCCAGCGCCCGGGCGATCTCGGACGCGCACCGTCTGGGTATCCTGACGGGGGATCTGGACCGGCAGATCGGCGAGGCGCTGTGCGAGATCAACAGCATCGACCCGCCCATGGAAGGGGCGTCTGAAAAACACCAGCCTCTTGAGATCCAAGGCGCATGGCAGCTTGGGTACTATGCTGGTCGCGGAAAGCGCCCGCTGGCTGATGCGGAGTTTGACATCGCGGCGGCCCGCAGGGCTAAGCGGATGACCCAGGCGCAGCTTGCGGATGCCATGGGAGTGGACCAGGCCGTCATCTCACGCTGGGAGGGCGGCAAGGTCAGCCCCAATTCAGAGAATCTGAACAAGCTCAAAGAAATTTTGTGTTGAGCATTCCGCCCCTTAGGGGGCGGTTCTTTTTTGCCCTCTCCGGCTTCGTGCGGCCATCGTTGGCATATAGCCGGGGTCGCCGGCTATCTCGCGGTTTTCTCAGGCTGTCCGCATGCCTGTTTGCCGCATGGAGGGTGCGGCCCTCCGGCCCGAATCGTGGGTTGGTACGACCTGCGGCATATTGCCCAGATATTACCGCCTCTGGGCCAGGGCGGTTAGAAAGGAAGTATGGAGTAGGGAGGAACAAGTCGATGGTGAGGTACCCCACAGTTGTATTATCTCATGGATTTCAGGCGCTTGTGGCCCATCTTTACTCAAATAGCCCCCTTTTTTCTGCGACTAGCTGCAGAAATTGCTGTTGCCATCTCTTAGCCGTGTGGTAGCTGCAGTTGACCTCGATGGCCGCGCCATCCAAAGTATGAGTACCGCGAAAATATACCATGTCAATCAACGCAAGCCTGCTCTCTCCGTCTGGGCGCTCTTTGGTTTCTCCTATGGCAAATTCAATCGCTTCTCGTTCCCCGTCGGTTACGGATCCTTTTTGGTATCTCCGCAAGATCTCCTTTGCATACCCCCACCACGGGTATCTCTGCCTACTCAAATACCCCCCCTCCTTTCTCCAAAAAATCGAGTGCTTGCCCAACGCTTTCACAGTGTTGCTGCGCCATTTTCCCTCGTCTCTGGATTCGGACAAACAAAACGGCTCCAACGCTCCAAGGCGGGGTTACTTCTTTGACTTGCACAGTGACGATTGTCCCGTTATATTCCAACTCTATTGGTGTTTTGTCCAGCTTAAACAGCCGCGCACGGATCAAGTCACAATCTTTATTGCTTAGTTTCACACTCTAATTCCAGCGCAAACAGCACCCGCGTTGCCGCGTGGGCAAGATGATCGTTGCTCTCGTCCCCAGCCAGCCAGGCCAGCAGATGGGTGATTGCGCGGCCTACATGCTCTTTCGCGGGGATCAGCTTGTAATTGTCCTCGCTGTATCCATGGACGTTCTCGGCTTCCCAGCGGACGTGTGACACGGCCAGCAGGGCGCGGGGCGGCAGATACTCACTCTTATAGGGCCGGGCATGCTGTCTGCCGCCGGCGGCGTTGGTCTCCTGCTCCCCGCCGTAGGACAGCCCGTTTTCAGCGCCGCGGCAGAGCGCGCGGTCAATGGGCGCGCCGTACATTTCTAC
>CALXON010000243.1 GCA_944389985.1 uncultured Spirochaetaceae bacterium
TGTGGTTAAGGAACTCATGTATGAATTTCGCCACTACGACAACATGATGTTTGATGTCGGCTGGCATGATACGGCGTTTCCGGTCACCCACTGGATGCCTTTACCAAAAGCACCAAAGGAGGAAAAGAAAGATGATTAAGCTAGATGTACAGGAGTACTGCCACAAGTGCCCGTATTTTGATGCGGTGATGGTGGCAGGGTATTGCGACAAGGACATCGGGGCGGGGCAGAAGGAGATGGCGCCGTCAGGAGATATCCTGGTAAAGTGCAAGAACTGGGTGCAATGCCGGCTGGTTGTGGGTACGGCGCTTAGACTAAAGGAGGAAGAGAAATGAGTGGAGGCCTTTGGCAGTACGACAACGACACGCTAGCGCAGTCAATTTACGGCTGGGACATGCTGCCGGACTATGGAGAGGACGGATTCTCCCAAAGCACTGAAGCCTGGAAGAGAAATCCGCTGGAAGATAAGCTAATGTCTGAGCTCGTGTGGGATGTGTTCTGCGTGCTCCATAGCTACGACTGGTACAAGAGCGTCGACACGTGCGAAGATAGCTACAGGGAAGACGTGGAGACATTCAAAAGCAAGTGGCTGCGAGGAATCGGGGGAGATAAGATAAAGGAGATGATCGACAGAGAGCTGGAAAGCGCAAGAGAAAGCCTTAAAAAATCATTGGGAGGGATTAGAGATGAGTAAGTTTGTGAGTCTTGATTACCGTGATAGGGACGCACGAATCCGGGAAATTATTGCTGTCAGGAAGATCGAAAAGGTGAGCGTGGTGTCCGGGCAAAGCTGCATCGAGCTGGTTGAGAGGGAACCGAACGATAGGGTGTACCGGTTCATGCACTTTGACAGCCAGGAGGAGTGCGACAATCAATACAGGAAGTTCTTGGACGCACTTGTGGGGGAATGAGCATGGTGAGAGACGCTTGCAGGGCTTGCTATTGGGGCCCAAACGGAACAAAGCAGTGTGAAATCCGGTCGCTGCCCCCGTCTATGAGAGGCGAGAGCTGCGCCTTTTGGGACTTGGCCCGCCGGTATGGCGTGAGAAGCTGCGGGAGCTGCGAGTATAACCTGGGGAGCATCTGCTCGTTAGGAGGCGTGAAAGACCCCAAAAGCACAGACTTTTGTTTCCGGTGGAGTGAAGATTATGAGCGGTGAAGAAGTCCAGATTGCCCAGATAGAGGACAGCATAAAGGCTATGGAGAGGAGGATTGCAAAACTCAGGAAATCAACCAGAGGATGTGACAAAATGGAAGCAGAAAGGTGGGAAACGTACAAGTATGAGCTGCAAGGAGCGCTCAGATGGTGGAAAGCAAGACAGGATAAAGAGATACGTTGAAAGCATCCTGGATGTGTACGAGCTGGCACCAGATGAAAAAGAAAAGCTCATGGGCCAGGCGGCGGCACTCTTGGAAGGGCTGACAGTGCAAATCGGGGACGACAAATACACAGCAGAGGAGGTCTTAAAGCATGAAGAAGAAAGAAATCAAGAAGCTGAAAGCAAGATTGAGGGAGCTTGAGCAGGTGGTCATGGAGCTGGAATGGGAAATCACTAAAGGCCAGCTAGAAAGATGTGCCCATACAGACTGGATAAGCTGGGACAAACTCATGCCGAAGGGGAGGGGAGAGTAATGGAGATTGGGCCGTGTGTCAGGCTGAAAACGAGGGAGTATTGTATGGGGTGCCCACACTTTTCCCCCGTTGCGGAACGCATGGAAACAAAAGAGTGCGGGAAGTATACCAAGGTGAGCTGCAAGCATGAAGCGGGATGCGAGTGGGCTGTGGGCGGGTCCGACAGGACAGAGGAACGACTGGAACGAGTGAAAAAGATGCAGGGGTGGTTCTGGGAGATCTTCTGGCCACAAAACGGAGCAGCAAGGGCGGAGGAATCTCCGACAGATGGAGACCTCGGTAAATGGGTAACGCAGTACCAGCCGATTTATGATGATGACGGCAGGGCTTGGCGTCCGTTGCCGGAAAAGCTGGTGCGGGCGTTGGTGACAAGGGTTGACGCCTCGTACATTGACCGCAGAGACCGATTGGCAGAGGCGGCAGCGGGTGAGCTGCTGCCCAAGTTGAAGCCTGTGGTTGAGGAAGTGGCTAGAGAAGTTGAAAAGGTATGCTGGGACAGGGAAACGTCTTTGCTCCTAAAAGTTGCAGTGGAGGCGGGCAAGAAAGGAACTGAGGGGGCGACGGAAGCGCTGACCAGCGCGTTGACAAAGGGAGAGGTGGGCGAATGACAAAAGAGCAGTTCGAGCGGTATTCCTTCATCTGTCGGCAGATACGCAAGCTGTCCCAGCCTGTACAGGACACGGTCATGACGTCCTCAAAGGATTTCCCCTGGGGGCCACATATCACGGCCATATCAGGCCAGCAGGACAGTGAGCTATTGCGGCAGTACAAGGCGGAGAAGCAGGAAATTGAAGCCTTCATCAACTCCCACAAGGACGAGGAGAAGGAGCTGCTGCAAGCCGTGGCAAAGTATGGCACACGCTGGGACATAGTGAGACGAGACATAGAGTCATGGAAAAGCCCTGACGCGGTGCGGAAAAAGTATGAGAGGCTTTTTAAGCGGGATTGACTGTCCCCGGTAGTGGTGGTATAATAAGCTTGGATATTTTCCATTATTGCGCTCTTGGAAGTTGCCGCTTCCACGAGAAAAAAGAAAACCCCTGGGCAACTTGGGATGCTCAGGGGAATCTTTTTTTATAGCCAGGACTTCGGGGCGAATACTCGGTAGTAGCATTGTCCTCCGCCCCAGTATTGCCGGTCAACGTAAAATCCCATGTCCTCCAGGTCTCTAAAGTCAACTAGGGCTTCTAACTCATCGATAGGGCTATTAGCCACGACGTACCAGCCGATCTGCTCCTTGGTGATCTCATCGCTCAGCAGCTCCTCCAAGTGGTACTTGGCAACGAGACCCATCAATTTTTCCCTTGTCATAGCAATTTCTCCTTTCAGCACTCTTCTTCTTCTTCGATGTAGGCGTTCAGATCATCCGCCAGCTCCTGGGCAACTGCCAAAAGCTGCGGGCTGTCTGCGGTCTCAGTAGTCCAGGCGATCTGCTCGAACTTCTCCAGGGCTTTCTCCTCTGCGTACTTCTCCACGTACTCTTCTTTGTACTCTTCGGCGCACTCCGCAAGGGCTTCTTCAAGCAGCCGTGCCCACAGGTCTTCGAGGTATTCATCGCGGGCATAGGTGTTAAAGTCGGCGTGAGAGTTGCTGCTCACCAGCTGGCCGTCCTTGTAGTGGAGATAGTGGCGGGCTTCGTCCCCTTCCCACTCAAACTCCGTGCCAGAGTTGGCCAGGTACTCGGCAATTTCTTTAGCGGTAAACTTTTTCATGATAGCTCCTCCTTTTGGTTTATTATACCTTCTTCTCCCCTAAAAGCAAGGGGAAAAGAAAATTTTTGCTTCGTCCACACTGTCCGGGGCGTCCTGGTATACTAAAGATAGGGCCTAAGTCTAAGGCTCCTCCTTTCGGGTGAGACTTGCACCTCATCAACCCTTCCCGGGCCGCTCCATGTGGGCGGCCCACTTCCCGATTACAAGTGTGTGATGGCATTGGTCACTCCTTCAACGACTCCCTGGGGGCTTCCCCCGGGGAGTTTTGCTGTCTCTGCTGCTTTTGGCGTGGCACCCTTTACGGGCTCCGGGGGTTCGATTCCCTCCAGAGGCTATGGCAAAGGCCGCTCCCTTGCGGGGCGGCTCTTGCACTTTAGGCATACCAGCTATTATAGAGCGTTTCGCCTTTGTAGAGGGTGGCCAGGTGTCCTTCCACTCTAAACGCCGGGCCGTATGCGGTCTCGGTAAGGCGCTTGACGTCCCCTTTTTCCTCGTCCTTGATAAAGACGGAGTAGGTACAGGGCGGCAGCATCTCACCGGGCTCGGGCACCTTGTAGCGGACGTCCTCGGACATGTGGCTGCATGGGATGCGCTCCAAAACCTCGGGGGTGACCTGGCGGATTCGGACAGATTGCTTTCCCACCAGGGCGATGACCTGGAAAAAGTCGTTGTTGGTCTGCTCATATCCCCAGGTGATAGAAAAGAGGTCTCCCACCTTCACGCCATGCGTGGGGGCGGACTTCGCGGGGGCCTCCAGGAGCTGGGCGGGCTGGTCTTCCAGGTGCTGGACAGCTTCCAGGCGCTCGGGCGTGCTCTTGGCATACCAAAGGGACTTTTTACGGTGCCAGCGGAATCCCTGGGCTTTCAGAGCCTCGATGATAGAGGCGGCGGGCTTGGACGGGAAAGAAACTTCGATTCCATTCAATGCAGCGTTCTTGGTGATAGTCATTCGTGATCAATCCTTTCTGCCCTGCCATCTTCAGGCCAGGTAGGGCGGCTCCTGGCGACTCCCTCGCGGGAGTTTCGGATTAGTCGGGGATGATCTCCAGCGATACGCCTTCGATCACTAGGCAAGTCCCGGGGTCAGCCACTAGGGCGGTTCTCCGGCCCTTCCACTCGGGGTGGGTTCCCTGGTAGTCTTGATACCGGCCTTTATAGGCCTCGGGGAGCTTGCGGTACTGGCTCTCGGTCATGGTATACATTAGGCTTCCTCCTCGTTTAAAATTCTCAGGGCGTCCACTGTGTCGGTGTAGGCCTTAGTCCACATGGAGGCAGCCTCGGGCCAGTCTGCCTGGTTGGCCATCCCGATTTGCCCGGCGCACTCGGTGATGTGCTCACAGAGGGCAAGCTTGATTTGGGTTAGCTGGTCTTTTGTAAAGGTCATGGTCATATCCTCCTTTTGATTTTATCGGGCTGGGATGGGGCTTTTACAGATGCCCCTCAGAACTGCTTTAGATGATCACGACTCCCAAGACCTCGGCTGCCTTAAAAAGCACGGCCTCGAAGGTCTCACCGTCGGCCTCCCGGTACTCATCAGCCATACCGGCCAGCTCACACAGCGCCTCGCACAGGTCGGGGATCCACTCCCCTTCCTCGCGCAGCTCCCGGGCGATGGTCTGGGCCTCCACCATGCCGGACAGGCCCATAGGCTGCCAGGCGGTGACGATCTCCCCATGATGGGTGATCCACTCGCGGGTGACGTCCTCGGTCTTGGCCCGGAAGATGTCCCAGCACTCCCGGGTGTAGTCATAGGTCAGGCGATAGGAGTACGCGCCGATGATGGTGTCGACGCCTTTGCAGGTGTTCTCGCGGATGCGGTTGATAGTAGCGGTTGTCATGGTATAAGCTCCTTTCTGTGGGCGGCTGCCCTTGTCCTTTTGTTGTATACATGATAGCATGCAAACGGCGAGATTGCAATAGGCAGATGTCACAAACATGGCAACATGTATTTGTATGAAATGCACATGGACACATGCAGACAAAGGGTGTATACTCTAGTATAAGGAGGTGCGCCCAGTGTCCACGGATGCAAAAAGGGCCGCAAATGCGCGGTACCTGGCAAAAATGGCGGCAGTCACCATCAGGATGACGCCCCAGGAGAAGGCCCAGGTGCAGCAAGCGGCAGAAAAAAGCGGGAAAAGCGTACAAGGGTATATCCTGGAGCTTATCCGCAAAGACAGGTAGACAGGAGAGGGCTTCCCCAGATGAGGGAGGCTCTTTTCTTATATAGAGTCCCCGGAGAAGACCGGGGCTTTTTGTATGTGGAGGTGATAGTATGGCAAGCAGAGGTAGCCCTAGGCGCTGGAGGAGCGCTAACGCGCTGCAAAAGGCAGTAGATGACTACTTTGCCGAGTGTGAGGCAAAAGGCCGTGTGCCTTCTGTGGCAGGCCTCGCACTGGCTTTGGGGTTTATGTCCAGACAGGCCTTATACCGCTACACAGACCGAGAAAACGAGAACAATTCCGATGATTTTGTTACCATTATTACACAAGCAAAGCTCAAGATTGAGGAGGCCAACATACAGCTCGCATACAATAGGGACGCTTCCCCGGGCGCGCGGTTTATCCTACAGAACGGTTTCAATTACTCTGACAAGCACGAAATCGCGACACGCAACGAGATAAGGGTAGAGCTGAGCGACGATGACGGTTAAGATCAGCAAGCGGGTATTTAATCCTGCCTTCCTGCCTCTGCTGGGCGATGAGGAGCACCGGTATATCGTGCTTTACGGCGGTGCAGGGTCTGGCAAAAGCGTGTTTGCGGTGCAAAGGTATCTATATAGACTGCTGATGCTGCCGCTTTGCAACGTTCTGGTGGTGCGCGCTGTGGCGGCTACTAACAGGGATAGTACCTTTGCCCTGTTCCGCCAGGTTATTACCCGCTGGGGCCTGGATGAGCTTTTTACCTGCAAAGAGGGCGATCTGCGGATTACCTGCGCCAACGGCAACTCGGTGATATTCAAGGGCTTGGACGACGCCGAAAAGCTCAAGTCTGTCACTTTCCCCAAAGGCGAGCTTACAGACGTATGGGTAGAGGAGGCGTCGGAAATCCTGGAGGAGGACTTCAACCAGCTTGACGTACGTCTTAGAGGCAGGGGGACGCACAAGCAGATTGTGCTTACCTTCAACCCCGTGTCTGTACTGCATTGGCTCAAGGTGCGCTTCTTCGACCGGGATGACCCCCGGGCCGTGTGTCTCAAGTCCACCTATAAGGACAACCGCTTCCTGGATGATGACTACAAGGCGACCTTGGAGGGCTACAAGGACACTGACCCATACTACTATAGTGTGTACTGCCTGGGAGAGTGGGGCGTGTTAGGGCAGACGATCTTTGACGCGCGCAAGGTCTCCGAGCGGTTGCAGGAGATTCCCCGGCCTGTGATGCAGGGAGAGTTTGTTTTCTCCACCTGGTACAGCGAGCGGGCCAACGAGGTCATGATAGACGACAGCTCTATTAGATGGGTAGAGGGCGACGGGCCAATCAAGATTTACAGAGATGTAGTCAAGGGCGGGGCTTATGTAATCGGCGGCGATACTGCGGGCGAGGGCTCCGACTTTAATGTTGGGCAAGTGGTAGACCATATCACGGGCGAGCAGGTGTGTACCATCCGGGGCCAGATGGACGAGGATGTCTTTGCAAAGCAGCTGTACTGTCTGGGCAGGTATTACAATGTTGCTCTTATTAGTATAGAGGCCAACTTCTCCTCCTACCCTATCCGGGAGTTGGAGAGGCTGCGGTATCCCCGGCAGTTTGTGCGGCAAGCGGAGGACAGCTATACGCACCGTATCCGGCAAAGCTACGGCTTCCAGACCAATAAGGCCACGCGTCCGGTGGTGATAGCCCAGCTGGTGGAGATTGTGCGCGAGCATGTCCAGTGGATCAACGACAAGGACACATTGGAGGAGATGCTTACCTTCGTTAGGAGCGAGACGGGCAAGCCTGAGGCGCAAGAGGGCGCACATGATGACTGTGTGATGTCCCTGGCCATTGCCTATTACTCCCGGGAGCAGATGCACGCTGCCGAGTACACACAGCAGCGATGGACTAAGGACATGTACGAGGACTACAAGAGAGCTTCCCCCGGGGAAAAAGAGATGCTTCGCAAGCGGTGGGGGATGCCTGGAGGTGTGATATATGACGGATAACCTTGCCCTATGGCAAGCGAGACTGCAACGCAATGAGAGCGCTTATAGTCATAGGCTGGCGGCTATGGACGAGCGCGAGCGGATATACAAGGGCTCACGCAAGATTGATAAGCGGGTAATCGGAGACTACACAGACGAGGCGGCGCACGTGCGCAACCTGACGGCTGAGATTATCGAGGCCCAGGTCAACTCTTCCATCCCACAGCCCAAGGTTACAGCCATGCGCCAGGAGGATGAGCACAAAGCTAAGCTGATTGAGGACATGCTGCGCAACGAGCTTAATAGATTGCCTATGGAGCAGCTCAACGATCAGCAGGAGCGTACTGTACCCATTCAGGGCGGCGGCATGTTTTTGGTGGAGTGGGATAACACACAGCGGTCACATACTACTGTAGGCGAGCTGGTGGTATCTCTGCTGCATCCGAAGCAGGTGATCCCACAGGATGGCGTGTACACGGGCGTAGAGGATATGGATTACATTATCCTCAAGATGCCTCAGACCAAGGAGTATATCAAGCGGCGCTATGGCGTGGACGTCAAGTCTGAGACTGAGCAGGAGCCGGACGTCAAGAGCGAGGCTAACCAGTCTCCTGCGGACGACATGGTGACTCAGTATATCGCCTATTACCGCAACTCTAAGGGAGGGATTGGGCTGTACTCGTGGGTGTGTGATACGGAGCTGGAGGACATCGACGACTACCAAGCGAGGCGGGTAAAGCGGTGCAAGCAGTGCGGCGAGGCTAAACCGTTGGATGGCAATGTGTGTCCCAAGTGTGGCGCAAAGGAATGGACGTCCGAGGTACAGGAGTATGAGACGCTGACTCAGCCTGTAGTACAGAGTGACGGCAACGTTATCATGCCTTACTATGTCATGGCTGATGGGTCTATGATTCCCACCATGATTCCGTACTACAAGCCGGATATATATCCTATCGTCTTGCAGAAGAACGTGTCTATCTTCGGCGAGTTCCTGGGGGACTCGGACGTGGATAAGATAAAAGACCAGCAGAATACCGCCAATCGGATTGAAACGAAGATCGTGGAGAAGCTGGTCAAGTCTGGGTCTTACTTGGTATTGCCTGATGAAGCTGTGATTCGAGCGGATGCGGAAGATATGAAGGTGATTCGCCCCGGCTCTGCCGCTAGTGCTCAGCTGATTTCCGTCAAGGACATGGAAGGCAATATCACTCAAGACCTTACCTACCTGGCCCAGGTCTATGAAGAAGCTAGACAGATTATCGGTATCACCGACAGCTTCCAGGGCCGCAAGGACACCACCGCCACGTCTGGTGTGGCTAAAGAGTTCAGCGCTGCCCAGGCGGCTGGACGGTTGGAGTCTAAGCGCGTCATGAAAGATGCTGCCTATGCCCAGCTGTTTGAGGCCATGTTCAAGTTTAAATTGGCGTATGCGGATGAACCCCGACCTGTGACTTCCCGAGACTTGCAGGGGAATACAACCTATGAGGAGTTCAACCGGTACGACTTCTTAGAGCAGGATGTAACCGGGGAATGGTACTGGAATGACCAGTTCCTCTTTAGTTGTGATACAAGTACGCCGCTGGCCAATAACCGAGAGGCCATGTGGCAGGAGACCAGAGAGAATTTGCAGACAGGAGCGTTTGGGGACCCCACGGATGTCCGGACGCTCATTCTTTTCTGGACAAAGATGGAGCTGTTGCATTATCCGGGCGCTGCGGATACTAAGGCGTTCTTGGAGCAGAGGTTACAAGAACAGATGCAGCAAGAGATGATGATGCAGCAGCAGATGCTTCAGCAAGCCCAGCAACAGGCCCAGGCCGATGTGATGGCCCAGGCCGTTGGGAATAGAAACCTTTAAGGAAAGGAGGTTCCGCTATGGCTGACAAGCGTAAGGGCAAGGGCTATGCCGGGAAAATCACCAATTCCAGCGTGATGGTGGTAGAGGCTCCCTTTACCCAGGGCAAGACCGAGCACGGCACGGTGAAGCGGGGCACTGACCTCCGCAAGAAGTAAGTTTCTCAGGAATAGAGTAAAAATCCAGAAAGGAAATAAGAGTTATGCCTGAAATCGACTACTACGAGGTACTAGGTGTAGAAAAAGGCGAAGAAGTACAGGAAGCCGCCGACCCTGTTACCACCGAAGAACCCGAAGGTGTAAAAGAGCAGGAAGTCACCGACCCTGCTGGGGAATCTGACGAAGCCGACCGAACTAACGTTCACGAGCGAACTAACGTTCCCGATGATGAGCGAACTAACGTTCCCAAAGAACATGTTCAGTCGGATGAAGACAACGCCAAGTATGCGGCTATTAGGCGGAGAGCTGAGGCTGACGCCAAGAAGAAGTATGAAGCTGAGCTAGATAAAGCTGTAGCGGATATGGGGTTCGATGACCCCTATACCAACACGCCTATCAAGAGCATGGCGGACTTCAACGCATACAAAGAGCGGCTGAGAGCTGAGCAGGTCAAGGACATTCAGGAGAAGAATCAGTGGAGCCAGGAAGACTACCAGAGATTCGTGGAGTCGCTGCCTGAAGTACAGGCGGGACGGGCTGCCATGAAGAAGGTGGAGAACCTGGAGATTCAGGCTCGGATGGACAGAGACCTGGAAGAGATTCGGAAGATTAACCCCGATATTAGGACGATGGAGGACGTCGCAAAACTCGACAATTTCCAGCAGTTGTTCGACATGGTAGGCAAAGGGTATTCGCTGCCTGATGCCTACAAGGTATTAAACTACGACAGCTTGACTACGCATGCGGCGCAGGTAGCAAAGCAGCAGGCTTTAAATTCTATGGGCAACAAGGGCCATTTGCAGCCCTCCACTGCTAGAGGTCAAGGGGCTATCCCTGTACCTGCTGACATTGCTGCCGAGTATCGGCTGTTCATGCCTGACGCCACGGATGCGGAGATTCAAGCTCACTATAACCGATACAAAGGAAAGGACTGAGAATATGTTTCTGTTCCATCAGATTGATGACGGGCGGGTACCCAGCATTGAGTATCTTCCCTGTTCCGCCATTACCCCGAAGGCCGGGGCGATGATGAAGATCACCTCGGGGAATCTGGCGCTTGCCACTTCCACTGACGTTCCCCTGTACTTCTGCATGAAGGAAGGGACTGAGGCTGAGACTGCCGGGGATGTGATTCCTGTGATTCGGCTGCATCCCGACATGGTTCTCCAGGTTCCCACCCCCTCCAGCTTCTCCCAGGCTATTGGGGCTAAGGTAACCATTGGGGCTGACTCCCTGACTATCACCAACACCACCGGCGGCGCTTGCGAGGTGGTTTACACCGATGACGAGATCACTCGGGTCCGCATCGTGCAGCCTGACGCTGCGGCTGGCTGATTTGAAAAAGGAAATTTGTGAAAAAGGAGGCTAAGTAATGGCTGGCATTACTTTTACTGAGGGTTCTGGTCTTCAGGACTCTATTTTCGGCAAATCCCAGGCTCCTATTCGGATGTTCCTGGAGAAGCGTGGCGAGGCGTTCGAGCAGAAGAGCGTTCTCCCTATCCTGTTCGAGATGGAGACTTCCCGGCATTGGGCCGAGAAGTTCACCACCATGACCGCTATGGACGGCTTCCAGCCTGTTGGCGAGAATGGCGCTTATCCCGATGACATGATGCAGGAGGGCTTTGACAAGACCCTGGAGCACATGACCTGGAAGGACAGATTCTCCCTGTCCCGTGAAATCATGGATGACGCCATCCTGATGGACTTGAAGAAGCGGCCTGAGGCGTTCATTGCCGGGTATTACCGGACTCGTGAGCTGTTTGGCGCTGCGTTGCTGGGCACTGCTATTGAAGGCAACAAAGCTGCTACTTTTCGTGGGCAGAAGTTCGATACGACCTCCGCCGACGGCAAGGCGCTGTTTGCCACTGACCATCTGTCCAAGGTGAAGGGTGGCGCCCAGGGCAACGTGTTCAAGGACGCCTTCTCCGTGGATGCCCTGAGCGCTGTTGAGGGCGCTATGCAGGACTTCCGGGGCGACAACGGCGAGGTTCTGGACGTTGCTCCCGATACCATCGTGATTCCCAACCTGTGGAAGCTGAAGCGGGACGTGTTTGCTGCCATTGGCGCTGACAAAGACCCCGACTCTTCCAACAACGGTTTCAACTGGCAGTTTGGCCGGTGGAACGTTGTGGTGTGGCCGTACCTGAATCAGTTCATCACTGACGGGACTGCGCCCTGGATTCTGATGGATTCCACCTATAACAAGGCTTATGGTGGCGCTGTGTGGCTTGACCGTGTGAACCTGGAGGTTCGCTCTCGTCTGGATGACGGCAATGACGCTAACGTCTGGCAGGGCTACGCTCGATTCACCGCTGGCTTCAATGACTGGCGGTTCGCCGCAGTAGGCGGTGTGTCCACCGGCACCCAGCTGATTGCTGGTTAAAGAAAAGGGCCGGGGGAAACCCCGGCTTTTTTTGTTTCTGGAGGTGTCTATGACAGTACAAGAAGCGATTGATTTCGTGGATGAGGTAAAACCGAACTCGTTCACGGATGAGAATAAGACCAAGTGGCTTTCCGACTGTGAAGGCAAGGTGCAAACCCAGGTATTCTTGCTGGCTCCTGTAGACGTGAAGACATACACCTGGCCTGAAGCGAAAGACTATGAGCTTCTAGTAGCACCGCCGTATGACAAGCTGTATTTGTCCTATCTGGAAGCGCAGATTGACTACCACAATGGTGAATATGGGAAATACCAGAACACCATGACGATGTTCAACTTCGACTTCTCGGAGTTCATGAGATGGTTTGCAAACACCTATAGACCTGCTGACGCATGGAGGTGGGGACCGTGATTTTTGACGATTATCCAATTGCGCGCCGGGCATATCTGTCGGCTTATGGAATTGCTGTAAAGCATGGATTTAAGGGGACAGAGGAAGAATGGCTGGAAAGCCTGAAAGGCGAAAAGGGCGACCCTGTTGTGTGGATGGGGATTTATTCGTCCCTGGAGCAGCTGAAACAGGCTGTGCCCAGCCCTGAGAAGGGCGATTCCTACCTGGTTGGGACTAGCATCTATTGGTATGATGGCGAAGAATGGCAGGATGCTGGCAGCTTCCAAGGGCCTCAGGGGCCTCAAGGCGAAAAGGGCGCAAAAGGCGACAAAGGAGACAAAGGTGATAAAGGAGACAAAGGCGACACTGGCCCCCAGGGACAGCAGGGTGTACAGGGCGCAAGAGGTGAAACAGGCCCTCAGGGACAGAAAGGCGACCCGTTCACCTATTCCGACTTTACCGCTGAACAGCTGGAGGCGCTGATCGGCCCTCAAGGGCCCGAAGGTCCGCAGGGCGAACGTGGGCCTCAGGGGCCTCAAGGAATCAAAGGCAATACCGGCTCCCAGGGGCCTCAGGGCGCTCAGGGCAATCCTGGCCCTCAGGGTGAGCGTGGCCCTCAGGGGCCTCGTGGTGTAGCCGGGCCTGTGTTTACACCTTCTATTTCAAGCAAGGGCGTCATTAGCTGGACTAACGATGGCGGACTGGATAATCCTGCCCCCGTGAGCGTGAGAGGCCCCCAGGGCCCTCAGGGCGCAAAAGGTGAAACCGGTGACGTTGGCCCCCAAGGGCCTGTAGGCCCTCGAGGTGAAACTGGCCCCACTGGCCCTCAAGGAGAGAAGGGTGAAACTGGCCCTCAAGGCTCCGAGGGTGAACAAGGCCCCACCGGCCCCCAAGGTGAGCAAGGGCCCCAGGGTATTCCCGGTCAGACCCCCACCATAACGATGGGCACCGTGACCACTCTTGACCCCGGCCAAGACGCCACGGCGGAAATCACCGGGGAAACGCCCAACCTGGTGTTAAGTCTGGGCATCCCCCAGGGGCAGCCTGGCAAAGACGGAACTGAGTGGACAGAGCAAGAACTGCTCGAAAAGAACATTTCGGACTATTATGCTATGCGCCGCACGGGCAAGGTTTACCAGACCAGGTTCTGGAAATTTGCTGCCAATCCCACCTCTGCAGGGGAAAAACTTTTAGACAACGCGGGGCTGGTGTTTGAGCCATCCACCGACACGGAGGAGGGCCATGACGATTATCTCAACGGGCAAAACCCCATGTTTGAGTGGGTCAACGTCAACTACATTCGGGACGATGACGGAGCGCCACGCCCCACCGCCATAGAGGGGCAGGAGAACTACAAGACCTCTGGCGCGGTGGATGTGGGCGTCATGCAGATGAGCTTCTGGTACAAAATTGACAGTTCGGACGAGGAGCATATCTACTACACCGTGTCCGACACTCCTCACCCAGAGCTAGGTTTGGTTCCCTGGCCGGAATGCGTAAAAGCGGACGGGACTGTACTCCCTTGGTGTATCGCCAGCAAATGTTTTTCCGGCACCGCCTCGGACGGATTGCAGCGCAGCCAGCCCGGGTTGAAGCCCACCCGCAATAACTCTTATAACGGCATGATTACCACCTACCAGAATAAGGGGCCGGGGTACTGGGGCGCCGGGGCAGTGCGCAATACATTCCAAATTTTGTTCAACGCCATCAAGGGAGCCACGAAATCCAGCCAAACGCTTTTCGCCGGAACTACGAACTGGAATTTCCAGTATTCCGCTAGTGTGCAGCGATCGGAAAAAGATACGTATTTCCCGGTGACCAACAGCCAGGCAAACAACCTGGTAGTGGGGGCATATGTATCCGTCGGATACGGGAGCAACAACAACGGCACCGTAAATCAGGACCGTGGGGTAGCC
>CALXON010000244.1 GCA_944389985.1 uncultured Spirochaetaceae bacterium
GGGGTGGTTTCCGTACAGACTGCCGGAATGGAGCGAAAAAGTGAACAGCTCAGACCTGGAAAACTATGAAATTTGCTGCGCCATTGATCTGGCGCTTAAAGCGCTCCAAAACTTTAAACAAGAGCCAAAGGAGGCTCCCCATGCCTGACCTGCTCTGGTGCGCCACGCTGAAAGGCGCACCGCGAACCAAGAAAAACCACCAGCAGATTCGCAAGACGCCATCAGGGCGGCCATTTGTGTCCCCCAGCAAAGAGTTTCTGGTCTACCAGGAGCAGTGCCTTTGGCAGATCAGAACGCCGCGCAGGGCCGTTTCTGCCGCTGTGAGAGCAAAGGAGCAAACATGCAATACAAACTGACCATCCCCGGCCGCCTGCCTGGCCTGAACGAGCTGATCGAGGCCGAGCGGTCCAACCGGTACAAGGGCGCCCAGCTCAAGAAGGACGCCGAGCGCCGCATCTGCGCCGAGATACGCCGCCAGTTGCATGGCGTACATATCCGCCGTCCGGTGGTGATGCGGTACCTGTGGGTCGAGCCGGACCGCCGCCGGGATCGGGACAACATCACCGCCGGGCGCAAGTTTGTGCAAGACGCGCTTGTCCGCTGCAAGGTGTTGCAAAACGACGGATGGAAGGAGATAGCCGGGTTTTCTGACGATTGGGCCGTGGACAAAGCAAGGCCCAGGGTGGAAATTGAAATCATAGAAATGGAGAATTGACCATGACACGGGAAGAAGCAATCGAAGTATTGCGCAGACTGCCTATCGGGGTAATGGACTTGAGCTGCGAGCAAAAAAGCGATTTGACCGAAGCTCTGAATATCGCTCTCGCCGCTCTCCGCGGCCCCACGCGGGAGCAGGTGGAGGCGTGGAAGGGCGAGTGGATCCCATATCTTGATGGAGAACACATAATGCCGGAAAGATATTATAGTTGCTCAAAATGCGGCAACAGAGGATACCCAAGTAAAAAGAATTTTTGTGTTTTCTGCGGCGCTCCCATGACGGACGAGGCCGTGGAGATTACCCTGCGGAGATTGGAGGCGCTCCATGAAAACGATCGTTGACCGCATCGGCAAGCCGGCCCTGCTGGAGCAAACAGCAGAAGAATGCGCCGAGCTTGCCCACGCCTGCCTCAAAGAGGCGCGGCGGCTGCGGGGGGAGAATCCCACCCCCAAGACTACGCCCGAATGCTGGCTCGCCATCAGCGAGGAGCTGACCGACCTGCAGATCTGCATCGAGATGCTGGAGGCCGCAGGATATCACGGCGACCAGGCCATAGCCGACGTCAAGCGCCAGCGGATGGTGCAGCGCCTTGACGAGGCTGGAAAGTGAGGCGCTGTATGGTAAACCTTGATCCTAGACCCCTAGAGGATTTCACCATGTGGGTCATGTTGCAGAGAGGAGGTCAAAAGTCGAATATACCGGCGCTAAAACAGCTTGTTAATGATTGGGGGAAAATGACAACCCAAAAAACAGCCGGGCAAAGAAAATACCAACCAAAAGATTTAAGTTGGGACAACTTAGAGCGTGTTAAAATGGGAATCCTTTGCGAGGCGGTTGCATTGGTGTCAACTGGCGATTTGGATAAATTGGAGGAGCTGAAAGAAAAATGAAGCAATACATGGTGACTGAATACGAGCAATCTGATTTTGACGGAGTAAAATCCAAGATGACGCTGGAAAGAGCCGTAGAGGTGTTGTCCGGGCTTCCGAGAGGATGGTTTCCGTATAATTTTCCTGGATACGGTAAAGTGTGCGGAGCAGACCTTGAAAATTTTGAAATCTGCTGTGCTATTGACGTAGCCGTTGATGCATTGTTGGAGCGGATAAAGGAGGACAAAAACTATGGCTCGACTGATTGATGCTGAAAAGTTAAAGAACGAAGTTGCGTCGACGTTTCATGGTGCGATTGGCCTGACGGTAACCGGAGCTGTGCACGAGATTATCGACCGGCAGCCCACCATACGTGGTCAAAAATCCACAAGCAGGGCATGGAGGCGATTGAAAGGAGACGCAGAAATGACACGCAAACGGTTTGTGAAGCTGCTCATGGCAGAGCGATTTGACAGGAATGAAGCCAATTTATGGGCAGATTACTACAACATGATGGGCACAAGCTATGCCGAGGCATACGAAGACATGAAGCCGTATTTGATCATAGCAAACGGGAATAGAATATTCAGGGATTTTCAAAGCGTGGTGTTGGATTGTGCAAGTACACTCTTTCTATCCTTGGCGGACGCGCTAGAAAGGATGCGGGAAGTTTTCCGCGAAGTGGGAAACGCACTGCGTGAGGTGAACACATGAGCACCCCACGCTATGACTGGTGGCCCTATGTCAAGGGCATGATACGCAGGTATCCTGATCTTTGCCTCAAAGAGGCAGCCTTACATGATACGGCCATCACGGCCAATATCAGCGGCATGCCGGGCGGCGGCAAGCGCACAGACAAGACCGCTGACGCGGCGCTGCGCACGCTGCCGGAGGTCAACCGCCGGGAACTGGAAGCCGTGCGGGCGGCTATACGTCACATCGAGGGCTTACACAGCGGCAAGGAACGGATGGAGCTTGTGAAGTTGTACTATTGGCAGCGTTCACACACATTGTTCGGGGCATCAAATGCGATTCACGTGTCTGAAAAAACCGCCCTGCGCTGGAACCGGGATTTTGTAATGCAGGTGGCAGAAAATTTTGGTCTGATCGAAAGATGACCGTTTAGAGCCAAAAAACTGTGCTATACTGCTATCATCGAGAGCGTCGAACAAAGGTTCGGCGCTCTTTTTCGTGCCGCCGTAGCTTAGTTGGCAGAGCAGCCGCCTTGTAAGCGGCAGGTCGTGCGTTCGAGACGCACCGGTGGCTCCATATCCCGTGACCCCGTAACCGGGCACACAGAGCGCATGATGGTTTTCTACACGCTTTCTCCCCATCACCGGGAGCTGCGGGCGTCCCCCTCCGCGCCCGCACCTTGTCGGAGGCCCCGGAAGGCTTTGCGCCTGTGCGCTTTTCTTTTTGTTTTGAGGTGGATGTAATATGACGCCTGACTTTCTCCGTTGGCTGACCGGCCTGATCGAGGCGGGGGACGTGCATCCGTTCTATGTCTGCCGGGAGTGGCTGCAGGTGTCCCAGCAGGTGCGCCGGATGGATCGGGACGAGTGCCAGATCTGCAAAGCTCGTGGGCGCTACCGCAGGGCGGAGCTGGTGCACCACGTCAACCATCTGAGGCGTGCGCCCGCCCTGGCGCTGGACATCTGGTACACCGACGGCGAGGGGCAACGACAGCGCAACCTGCTCTCGGTCTGCCGGGCCTGCCATGAGACGGTCTGCCATCCCCGGCGGATGCAGTCCGCGCCGGCAAAGCTGCCGGTCACGCCGGAGCGGTGGGACTGAGACAGACGGCTTTCAAAAAGAAAGCCCCCCGGTCGAAAATTTTTCAATTTTTCCAAAAATTCTTACTCGGGGCGTTGCTGGCCTTTCCAGGCGCAAGCCCCTACCCTAAAGGCGGTGTAGTGAAATGGCGCGATACAGCGACGAACCCATGGGCCAGAAGCCCAAGGACTGGAGCAAGACCCAGGCCT
>CALXON010000245.1 GCA_944389985.1 uncultured Spirochaetaceae bacterium
GATAAACAGATAATGCATAAATCATAAGATATATAAATAGATAATCTTGATACAATATTTTACTACGTGTATCAAACCGTATACTTTCTTTAAAAGCGAATATAGGATTCGAACCTATAAGAGTAAACTACTCAAGGATAACAGTCCTCTGATCTCACCAATGATCTGATTCGCAGTACACTTGTTTTGAATATCAATCAAAAGATGTAACAATTTGTATTCAAGCATCTTCTTTATTTTTTTTATACAGTCAAAGAAGTCAACTTGAATTGAAGAAATACTGTAGTGTATTCATAGATTTTAGATATATAGACACTGATCTTCTTTATTCTATTGTAACATCAGTATTTTCACAAGCATTAGAGATGATAGAATCTATATCTCTAACGTAGTCTAATATCATTGTATTTATATCTTCAATCTTATCTTCAAGATTAAGAGGATTAATAAGAGTTACTTTATAATCATCCTTTATAGCTTCTGCATATTCTATTCTTGCTTTAGAAGATTGAGTAGAAGTAATACCAAACTGATTTGTTATATTTCTTTCAAACTCATTATTCATAGTATTAGTAAGCATATCATAATTAGAAATACCATTATGAAGTTCAGTCTTCATATATGCTAATAATTTAGTTAAGAATCCTTGATAGTATTTCTTTCTATTAATAGCAGCAGCTATAGAGATTTCTTCTAAATCTGTAGGATCATATCCTTCTAGATTAACAAACTTAGGAACTTTTACCATTGTATTAGCATTAGCTGCTAATACTGCTTTATTAAGTTTTTCTCTTCTCTTAATAAGATCTGTAATAGATTGGTAAGTAGATTCAATTTTCTTACTCATTTCCTCAGGTGTATAAGTACCAATCAATGGTTTCTTATTACAGTAATAAGCAATCAATCTAGTAGATTTATCTCTCAAGATAGATTCTAATCTCTTATCAATATCTTTTCTTTCAGCATTTGCTTTTCTAAGAGTCATAGTTTCCATATAGCATATCTCCTTTTTAAAAATAAATAATTAGATAAATTTGTATTATATTGTATTATATATTATAAAATAAAATTTATTATTAAGATATAAATTTATAAGAAGCACTTCCTACAAAACATACTTTAGACATTATTGAAATTAAATCATTATTAGTATCAAATATTGGATTTTGCTTCAAGAAAATGTAATTCTGGATATATATAATATGTTTTTCATTGTTCAAAAATTTATATGTTTCGTATCTTCCAAATTTTATATCATTACTACTTGATTCTGTTGTATCTATATAATAATCTTTAGATTTTACTTCTCATTCTATTACTCTATTAGATCCTATATCATCTACTACATACCATGTTTCTTTAGAAGAATAGTTTAGATATCCTCCATCTTATCTATATTCATTTCTAGTATATAATATTATCAGTAGGAAACTATTTCCTACAAACAATTTATTTTCAGTTATACAGTATCCTATATTCAAACCTTTTAATTCTACAGAACTTATATCAAAATCTTCGTTAAATGTAGATCTAAATGAACTTTCCTGATATTCCACTAACATATAAAGAGTTTTAGTATAATGATATTCTATAAAAGCATCTTCTTTTGTAAATTTTCCTCTTACTCCTCCATCATGATTGATCAAATATACATTATTTACAGAAAAGTCTAATATATCTGTTCCTTCTGTGTCGATATCAATAGTATCTCCAAGTTTCTTTTCTTAAGGAATATAGTGATATTAGTGATAACTTATTGTTGGAACCATTTCTATTAGATTAGAAATTGTTTTATTTATATTATTATTAGAATCATTATATCTCATAGTTATTGTTTCAAAAAATGATTTATGTTGTTGAATAAATGTTATCATAATACTTCCACTTATAATATTATTTGAAAATGATATATCATCGCTTAATATAATATCTACTATATCAATATTATCATATTCTACACTTAAAAATTGAGTATCGCATTGATAATCACCTAATTGTTCTACTGTTAATTCAAATCCAACATAATAAGTATCTAAATGTTTAGAATCAAAAATTAATGTATACATTTTTTATATTTCTCCTTTCATTTATCTATAAATTCTAAACTTATTAAATTTAAACCCATAATATCTCAAACTTTAAAAGCAATATCTATATCTTTATTGATATATTCTATTCTACTATTATTATTTAAATCATTTTTTATATATTCTTCAAAATCAAATATATTTTGATCTGGTTCATTATGGTGTTCTTCAGTATCTGTTACTACATTATAAGTATCAAATAACTTATTTAAACCAGGAGAAAATGATTTTTCTTCATCAGATTCTGAACCAGCTACTGAGAAATTTATATAAAAATATTTTTTATAATTTATTTCGTAAGGTAATGTAGTAAATATTATATCTAAATATCCTGGATCTGCAGGGAATTTTATAAAAGCATTATAGTATTCATATATAGTCATTTCATCTTCATCTAATGTATATTCCACATCTTCTTCTCCGAAATTACATATACCATATGCTGATCCAGTAAATGCGTAATCCTCACATTTTATAAATGCATAATATAAATCTCCTACATTACTAAAATCAAAATCTCCAATACTTAAATCTACTATAGTAAATATATTTCCTTCTACAGTTATTGTCATTTTATTATTATGAAGATCAAATAATACTCCTATTGTATTAGGTTGTGTAGGTGTAGAAGGAGTTAATATTTCCCCAGCATTTTCTTCTGTTTCTATTCCATTCTTATATCTATAAACTTTATATCTATCATATTTATTATGCCATAAATTTATTCTAATAGATTTATTAGTTAATTCATTTATACTATCGCTTATTCCTACAGATATAGGTATCCCTAATATATCTTGATTCATTATTCCTTCTGCTATATGAAATTCATAGTATACTTTAGCATCATTAGGTATAGGTAAATTTATAGAAGTAATATCGGATGCTGTAGGAGGTATTTCTAATCCGTTTATAGGATTATATTTAGAAATAATATTAAAACCATTATTAATATTATCAGTAAAAGTCATATAATCTGGATATTTATGAATTAAAAATAAATCTCTTTTATTAGTATCTGGATTTAATGGAGCTATATCATTATTTATATCCATATTTATATCAAATAGATAATCTTTCCATAATAAATCTTCATTTCCACTACATAAAAATTTAATATCTATATCATTATATGACGATAATTTAGAATAATATTGATCATATAAAGTCCAATATCCATCTGGAAGGTATTGGGTTTTATATCTTCCTACATTGATATATGCTTCTATTTCTTCATAAAATAAACCATATATAGAAAAATATATACTATCATTTTGCTCATTTAATAGCCATGTTTGTGGAGTAAATGAATAAAATAAGTTTCCATCGCTAAATATTTCTATTTTATTTTCAGATGTAAGATCAACTCCAAGTCCAATAACAGTTCCTGTTATTGGTATTTTCCATTCTGAATCATGTTGAGGAGTATGAGTTACTTTTCCAGCAGCATCATATCTTTCCATTATATCATAATCTATATTATCATTCCATGTAGTATAATATACATTTCCCATACAAAAATCTGCATTAAGTATACCAAATGACGGTTCTTTATGTACACCAAAATATAATGGTACATATCTTATTTTAGGATTATCTGGATGCTCTCTTACTGTTATTTCTATATATAATTTAGAATACTTAGGTATTGATTTATTTAAAATAATTAAAAATGGTTGATTAACTTTAAATGAATCTGTTGTTACTAAAGATTCATCTTGTTCTCCTTTAAAATTATATCCTATTGGACGAATAATTCCACCAGTATCAGAAGGCAACTTTGATAACCTCCTTTCCAATATTAATATTATCAAAATGTAGTGGGTAATAGCATTATGCTATTACCCATATGATTATTTTATATTATTTTTCTTCTTTTTCATCAGTAGATTTATTAGAAATTTCTTTTAAACTTTCTAATTCATTTTTGATACTATCGAATTGTTCTTTAAACTCTTTAATACTTTCAATAACATCTTCAACTTTTTCTTTGATTTCTTTAATATCGTCTACTTTTGAATTAATTTCTCCTTGAATTTCTTCAATATTTTCTTTGAAGTTGTCTAAATTATCTTTTACATTAGTAATTGTTTGATCTAAATTAGCAACAGAATCTTTCAATTCTTCATTAATTTGATCATCTGTTTTACCTGTAATTTTAGAACCTAGTTTCCATCCATTATAGCAATCAATAATTGCAATAATAATTAAAAGAATAACACCATAAGATACATAATCCATACTTATTTCCTCCTATTATACATAAAATATATTAGAGACACTACTAGAATGTTCAGAGACATCAAATTAAAAATTCATATGTGAAAGAGGTGAATAAAGAAGATATGAAAATCATATATGACCTTTTTTATGAAAATGACCAGTTATCATTAACTAGGTTATTAGCATTTCTTGGTTATCTATTGTTTGTTATAGGATCTTTCTATCTCATGTGGAATAATATGAGTTGGAGTGGATATGAAACTTTTGCTATCTATACTGGTGGTGGAGGGACAGCTTTGCAATTTGCTAATAAATTTATCAATAGTAAGTATAAC
>CALXON010000246.1 GCA_944389985.1 uncultured Spirochaetaceae bacterium
GATGTCTAATTGTTTCAGGCTTATCGTCATCGCGCTGTATAAGTGGAGAATTGCATTTAAAGCAGAAACCAGTGTTGTTGTCGTCTGTTGAGTAGATTTCTCCACAATTTGAGCAGGTTCTTCTTGATGAAAGTCTTTCAACGATGGTGTCGTGTGAGAGCTCTACCAAGATAACGCTGTCTATTTGAGAGATTTTCTCAAGTGCCTCTGCCTGAGGAACTGTTCTTGGGAAGCCATCTAATATAAAGCCTTTTTTGCAGTCATCTTGAGAAATTCTGTTCTTTACCATTTCAACTGTGATTTCATCTGGCACAAGTCCACCACTTTTCATAATCTCTTTGACCTTGTTTGCAAAAGGATTATCTTCTCTGACGATTGCACGGAATAAATCGCCTGTTGAAATCTGTGGAATATTAAAATCTCTTGAAATCTTTTTTGCCAGTGTGCCTTTACCGCTTCCTGGCGCTCCTAAAAGGATTATCTTCATATAAACTCCTTATCTCTCAAAAATATTGATTAGCTAGGACAGACTTTTTCTGCCCTAGCCTTTCTATGCTTCTTCAGTAAAATACTGTTTAAGCCAAATAATATTTATGTTGTAACAAAATTTTTTGTTAACTTAAGAAACCTTTGTGATTTCTTACAAACATCTGAGCTGAAAGTTGTTTTTCAAGTTCTAGTGCAACTGAAACTACAATCATAAGACCGGTTGTAGAGAAGGCATTGATTAGTATTGCCGCGCCCGATGCATCACCTATCGCCTTAAAGGCAAGTGATGGGATGAGGGCTATTACTGCAAGGAATATAGCTCCGAAAAGCGTAATTCTCTTTGAAATCTTGCCTAAATACTCAGCTGTTGGTTTACCTGCTCTAATGCCTGGAATAAATCCGCCTTGTTGCTGTAATCTCTTGCTGATATCATCTGGGTCAAAGGATATCTTAGAGTAGAAGAAGGCAAATACAAGGATGAGCAGAGCTGTAAGAACGATGTATAGCCATGAGTTCGTACCAAGCCAGTCGCTATACCAAGTAACATCTGGCCAGAATATAGAAATTATAAGTTGTGGGAAGGTTAAAAGTGCACTTGCAAAGATTATTGGCATAACGCCGGTAGCGTTGAGTTTGATTGGAATGTGTTGGCTTTGACCGCCATACATCTTGTTACCTTTGATTTGTTTTGCATATTGTACTCGCACTCTTTCTTCGGCACCGTCCATAAAGACGATAAGTGCAAAGATAAGAACTAAAGCTACAATAAACAGAACCAAATACCAAATGTATGTGATATCAACAGTACATTGCTCAATGATTGCTGCAACTGATGTGCCTGCTGATGACAGAATACCTACAGAGATAAGAAGGCTGGTACCATTTCCTATTCCAAGGTCGGTAATTCTCTCGCCAATCCAAACGGTAAACATTGAACCTGCAACCATGATGATAACCATACCACATCCTACAAGCCAAGCTGGGATGGCTGATGTTAGAACGCTGTCCATCGCCTCGCCTGCATATCCTACAACTATACCAACAGCCTGAGCTATTGCAAGTATAAGGGCTGCAATACGAGTGTAAAGGCTAAGTTTTCTTCTGCCATCTTCACCACTCTTTGAAAGTCTTTCAAGGGCTGGAATAGCCACTGTTAAAAGCTGTATTACGATTGATGCTGTGATATAAGGTGAAACACCTAGTGCTAGAACAGAACAATTGGCTAGCGCACCACCGCTGACCATGTTCATAAGTTCAAAGAAGCCAAAGGTTGTACTGGAGTCTGCGCTACCAAGGGCGAACGCTGGGTCAAAGCCCACGCATGGTATCCAGCAACCTACTCTATAAATGAAAAGAAGAAGGAGGGTGATTAAAATCTTATTCCTAATTTCTTTCACTTTAAATGCGTCAATAATCGTTTTAAACATTTTACAGCTCCTCTACTTTTCCACCAACTTTTTCTATCTTCTCTCTTGCCTGTTTTGTAAATTTCTTTGCTCTTACTGTGAGAGGTTTTGTAAGCTCTCCATCGCCGAGAACTTTAAGTCCCCACTCACTGCGTTTTCCTATAAATCTTGTTGTATAAAGAAGTTCTTGGTCAATAACCGCATTTGCCTCAAAAGCCTCAAGGTCGCCAACGTTGACACAAGCATATCTCTTAGAGAAATTCTTGTTGTTAAATCCACGTATTGGCACCTTTCTAATCATAGGAATATTTCCGCCTTCAAAGCCAGGTCTAACTCCACCGCCACTACGAGCGTTTTGTCCTTTGTGACCTCTACCGCTGGTTTTACCTATTCCACTTCCAACGCCACGACCAACTCTAACCTTTTTGGTTGTTGCGCCTTTAGCTGGTTTTAAATTTTCAAGTTCCATTTCGACCTCCTATTTAACCTCTTCCACTTTTACAAGGTGAGCCACATGGTGAAGGCTACCTCTAATGGAAGCATTGTCAGGGAGCATTCTAGTTTGACCTAGTTTTTTAAAGCCAAGAGCCTCTATAATGAGGGCTTGTTTTGCATTATAACCAATGCAACTACGAGTCCAGGTAACTTTTAGCATTTTTTCTTTGTTTGCCATTTTTGCCCTCCTATATCTCTTCGACTGCTTTGCCACGACGACGAGCAATCTCTTCCTTAGTTTTAAGGCTGAGAAGTCCGTTCATTGTAGCCTTTACGCAGTTCATTCTATTTGAAGAACCATGTCTTTTTGTAACGATGTTTTTGATACCTGCAAGTTCGATAACCGCACGAGCAGAACCACCAGCGATAACACCAGTACCTTCTGGAGCTGGGAGCATTAAAATGCTTGTAGCTGAGAATTTACCGATTGTATCATGAGGGATAGTACCATCAATGATTGGGATGTTAACTAGGTTTTTCTTAGCAACGATGGTTGCCTTTTCAATAGCAGAAGAAACCTCTCTGCTCTTTCCAAGTCCGATACCAACGCGTCCCTTTCTGTCACCTACAACAACGAGTGCTGAGAAACGAAGGATACGTCCACCTTTAACAACCTTTTGAACACGTCTAACTTGAACTACGCTCTTATCAAATTCGCTCACCTCTTTTCTTGGAGCGCGTTCTCTACGGTCGTCCTTTCTTTTGCCTGAGAAATTGCCTCTTTTTGTCTTTTTCTCGCCTGCATTTTCAGGAGCTTCGGTAGCTACATTTTCTTGCATAATTTGTTCATTTTCTGCCATGATTTCCTCCTAAAATTTGAGTCCAGCTTCTCTGGCACCATCTGCCAAAGCCTGAACACGACCGATATAGATGTATCCGCCTCTATCAAAAACAACTTCGCTTATCTTCTTCTCAAGAGCACGCTTTGCGATTGTCTGTCCAACAATCTTTGCCTGCTCTGATTTTGACTTGCCTTGGCAAAGTGCTTTAACCTCATTGTCAAGAGTTGAAGCTGAGGCAAGAGTAACTCCCTTAGTGTCGTCAATGATTTGAGCATAGATTTGGCTTAAGCTTCTGTATACGCAAAGACGTGGTCTTTCGCTTGAACCAGAAACTTTAGTTCTTACTCTTTTATGACGAACAACTCTTTCTGTATTTTTATCTGTCTTGTTAATCATACTTTAAGTTCTCCTATTTCTTACCTTTACCAGCTGTTTTTCCGACTTTTCTAATTACTACTTGGTCAGAGTATCTGATACCGTAGCCATGATATGGTTCTACTGGTCTGATATACTTAATCTTAGAGGCAAATTGACCAACTTTTTGCCTGTCTATACCTGAGATAACAACATCTGTTGCAGATGGAGTTGTTACGTGAAGTCCTTCTGGGATTTCAACTTCAACTGGGTGAGAGAAACCAAGGTTCATAACCAGTTTGTTTCCGCTTACGCTTGCCTTGTAACCTACACCTGAGATTTGAAGTGTCTTTGAGAAACCATCAGACACGCCAACCACCATATTGTGAGCAAGAGCTCTGTACAAGCCATGTTTTGCGTTTGACTCAGGAGTCTCTTTTGCTATTTCAAAAGAAAGGTTTTGTCCATCAATGTTTACTTTGATTACACTGTCAATAGTCTGAGTAAGAGTACCCTTTGGACCACTAACTGTAAGTGTATCATTTTCAAATTTAGCGCTTACGCCTGCTGGCATAACGATTAATTCTTTACCTATTCTAGACATATTTCCTCCTTACCAAACGTAAGCTAGAACTTCGCCACCTACGCCAAGACGTCTAGCTTCCTTATCGGTAACTATACCCTTGTTTGTAGAGATGATTGCGATGCCTAGTCCGCTTATGACTTTTGGAAGTTTATCTTTTTGAGCGTAAATACGAAGACCTGGTTTAGAAATTCTCTTTAAGCCTTGTATAACACTGTCGCCAGTTTCATCATATTTGAGTGTTACAATGATGTTTTTGTGACCATTCTCTGTAACCTCTTCATATGATACGATGTAGCCTTCATCAAGAAGGATTTTTGCTATTGCGCGTTTTTCATTAGATGCTGGTATGCTAACTGTTTCATGCTTAACTTGTACAGCATTACGAATTCTTGTGAGCATATCTGCGATTGGGTCTGTAACTAACATATCATTCCTCCTCTTACCAACTTGCCTTTTTTACGC
>CALXON010000247.1 GCA_944389985.1 uncultured Spirochaetaceae bacterium
TGGATGACACTCTGATACGTCCTCGTACTCAGCGACGCAGGCGGCAATCCAAAATCTGAAGTGATTTGTTCCGCAGCTGCCAAAGGCGACAATCCGAAAAGTCTGCGGACAAACTCGATCTGATCTCCGCCGGCGTCACAGACAAAACAGTAGAAAAAGTCTTTTTTGATAAACAGGCTCGGGTGGGTATCGTTGTGAAACGGGCACAGCGCTTTCCCTTTGTGAACAGAGAGGCCGTACCGTTGAGCTACGGCCTCCATGGTAACGTTTTGCTTCACAGTCTGAAAAACATCCATCAAAACGGAATATCCCCATCATCCGGCACCGGGATCTCCTCGAAATCATCCGGATCCGGCACAACAGCAACTGATTTTGATTTAAAAACATGCTTCACATCCGGAAATTCGGTCTTATAATATCCATTGATATTTGCCTGCATAGTTCCGTTGTATTCCTCGTGTCTTACCGATACACGCAGCACCTTTCCTTTGAGAAATGCGCCCCACTGCTCAATGCTTTCAAACTCCGTTCCGGGAGGTATGGAGATCGCGGCGGAGATCGCGCCGGTTTTAAAATCAATGTGTTTTTGTGTGGAGTTCACCCAGATCGAATCCCAGATGAACATATTTTTGCATTTTTGGCTGACATCGTTCCGAACGACCATCGGGATGTTCATATAAACAGTCCCGCCTTTGGTGGAATCCATATATCCGCCATCCTTCAGGATCACCTCGTATGTTCCTTCCGGTATCAGATTATAAGACGGCTCAGGTACTTTAAATGACATGTTTGTTTCCTCCTAATACGATCATATTGGTTTGGTATCCTTGCTTTCGGTATGATTTCAGGCGTTCATGATACATTTTCCGGCATATTCCAATGTCATCGACATAGTCATAACAGACAGCATTTTTCTTGTCTGCGAATGCTCTGGCAATACGTCCGACGCTCTGGATCACCACAGCGTAGTCTTTTTTGGGAAGCGCCATGTAAAGCCGGTCAAGGCGCGGAATATCGAGCCCTTCTTTTGCGAGCTGATAGGTCGCGAACAGATAATGGTATTTACCGGCTTTTACATCCTTTAACGTTTCTTCCCGTTTTGCTTTCGGGGTCTTGCTGTCGATAAGGGCTGCCGCCGACCGTTCCGGGAGCATGTCCATCAGCATATGCAGATGAAAGATCCGGTCGGAAAGGATCAGATTGTAATGTTCCGCATTTACGGCCAGATCGTCTGCGATCTGTTGATTCCTTTCCTGATCCAGCGCGATGTCGTCGACCAGCTTTCCAAAAATGATCGTTCCGTCTGTATCCAGCACATCATCAGAATAATCATAATCGGTCAGCCGGAACGATATATTCACGCCAACGGTGTTTTCTTTTACTGCTTCTTTTGGCACTTCATAGATCACGGGGCCGAGCAGTGCGAACATCCCCTGTATCAATCCATCGGACCGGTGGGCCGTAGCGGTCAGGCCGATTTTATAACGGCAGTTAAAAATGGAAAGTGCCTTTTGGAACATTCCAACACTCTTGGCATTTACACAGCACCGGTGGCACTCATCGACAACGATCATGTCAAACTCATCCGCCAGCTGTTCCAGAGCGGGCATCTTTGACAACGTTTGTACAGTGGCAAAGGTGATGTGCGTTCCGATCCGGCATTTCCCTGCGGTGATCGTTCCAATTTGATTCCCATGCAGCCCAAGCGCCTCTATGGAAGCGGTGCGGGATTGGTTCAGAAGATCCACCGTGTGCGTGATCCACAGCGCTTTTTTCTTAAGGCGTGCAATGGACATCAGCCCGGTCACCGTTTTCCCGCTTCCGCAGGGTGCGATCACGATCCCGTTTTTCTTGTCTGCTACCGCATACGGGATCGGGTCCTGATAATCTCTTAACTGGAGCAATTCTTCATATTCGACCGGCTCGTTTTCCTGATAGGCCAGGTCAAACGCATCCGGATCGCGCACCAGGCTCCATATGTCATTCAAGCAGCCGAACGGAAGAATGTATGTGATCAGCTCCGGCTTTGTCTTGATGTCATACAGATAAATCTCCTTTGGTTCGTTCCCGACCCATTTTCCCATCCGCTGAAGCTGATAATATTTCGGGTTGCGGATCACCAGATTGCTTTCGCAATACGCTTGGATCGCCGGCGTGGGATCCGTTATGATGAGCTGCGAACCGACAACGATTTTTAATGACATAGCAGCCATCCTTCCAACGTGGGACATTCCGTCACTTTCATGCTTTTCAAGCCGGTCCGCATGAAGTCAAAAAGGCGGTCGAAGGAAATGATATACCCGGACCGGTCAAGCCGGAACACAAAATAAGCCTCGGCTCCCGCTCTCCTGATACTCCTCATTCCAACGATCTGGTTATCCTCTACCCGCTTGAACGGAAACCGGTCTGAAGAACAATCCTTACAATCAAAAGCGTATACTCTTTCGTTTTTGACTGCGATGACATCAAACGGGGCTCCGTTTTCATTTTCGACCAGCTTGTGAGACCAGAAACCGTTTTGCTTCAGCATTCTGCGGAACTCGTTTTCAAATTCAGTCCCGCTCTTTTTATTGTTCCGGGATGACATGATTTTTGACCTCCTCATTTGTTCCGGCATTCTGTTCCGCGTTGTACCGCTCCATCACACAGGCATAACACAGCTTTTCTCCATACCGATCCATTGATTTTTGGATGATCTCTTCAACGGATAATTTTGCCGTTCTGGTGATCGTCTTATGGCAGGCGCTGCATGTTTCCGGTTCCTTTCCTTCTTTCATCCACTTTCCAAGCCGTTCTCCAAGCTCAGGCGTGATCACAGCACCGAACCGGTCCAGGAACGTAATGTCCTTGCTTGCTGTGGCGATGTGATTTCTGGCGATGTTGAGAACAATGTCAAACTCATATTCCGTATCGTCCCTCTGGATGGGGGCAAGCCCCAGCTTTTGCGGTTCCATCTTCCCACGGTCGTTTTCCACTAACGCATATTCCATTTTGGAACGCATGGTAACGATGGTGTGACAATCAACAGCCAGGATCGTGTTGACCAGTTTATTTTGTTCTTTTCCCGCTTCGTTCCATGCGGTATAGCTGTTTTTCCCGGCTTTTTCAGCGATCCGATCCTTGATTTCCAGAACGCCGCCTACGTTGTTCCATGCGTGGGAAAAGCTGTCTACGATGACAACGCCTTCCGGCCCAACCATATCCGCGGCGGTTTTGACGTATTCCTTGTATTTATCCGGGCTGTACGGCGGATCAAGCGGGGCGTATAAAAACGCACCGGTTTGAAGATCGGAACGGTCCGCATAAAACCGGGCGCGTTCGTGTTCGGTGTCGATCAGAGCGATCTTTTCCCAGTCTCCTGTTATTCCGTACGCAATATACAGGGCGCCAAGGGTTTTCCCGGATCCGGAAACGCCGCAAAGCGCCATTCGGAGTTTTGCCTGCTTCCGTTCTACCGGCTTGAATATGACCCCCATTTCTATTCCTCCTATCTGATCGTAAGCGAGCGGCTATTTTCCAGAAATACACCGGATACGGTCAATCCTTCTTTTACCGCTTTTTTTAATGCAGGTTTATTGATCTCCGGATCCTTATAACGAATCAAATCATCATGGCCGGACGCTTGCGCCCAGCGGATGAACTCCGAATCGTTTTGCACCCGGAGACTTTCCGCATTGTTGCGGATGAGCAAGCTGGCCATAGGGCGCTCGATTTTTTGCTTGCCTGCACGGTCCATGCACTCCATAAGATAGAGCTTGAGCTGCGCCGCCTTGTTTTCCTTGGATTTTTGGCGCTTATCAAGTTTCTGTTTTTCCGCTTTGATGTTGGAAGCCTCATACAAAAGCTCCTTGATAAAGCAGGCGATTTTCTCGGCTTTTTCATCGAACTCGGCCTCGATTCCTTCCAGCGTATTCGCAAACGCTTCAAACAGTTCCGGACCTTCTGCGCTTTCGAGATCGATTTCATCCAATCGATCGTACAGCGTCTGATAATCATCAGATAATTCAAATAACGACATTGCAATTTCTCCTTATGGTTGATATGTACCTTTCAACAGGCCGACTCGATCTCCTTCACAGGTTGTCCACCATTCATCAAACGCCGCATTGAATCTGGTATCTTTGCGGGAAAACTGCACCAGAAGATACAGCCGACAGATCTCTTTGCAAAGATTTTTCAGCTTATTTAAAAATTTTTCATCGACCTTATACTGTTCCGGAACACATGAGACATAAGTAACATTACGAAAACAAAACTCAATTTGAGGGGTGGTCTCCTGGTTCCATGGGACAGAAAATGCGCCTACCCCTTTACGAAATCTAAAAATGATCGGATATTTATTGCTTTCGATTTCAAGACTCCATTCGTTTTTTTCGATCAGCGCTGAAAGCTTGTCAGTCACTGCATCAAGAGCCTCGTACAGATTGGTATCGATCATTGACAATCCTCCTTTTTCAGGATAAAATAAAGTTGAAACATTTTTATTTGGATCCGTCCTGTGCATTGCAGTGCTTGGGGCGGATCTCTTTTTTTGCTGGCGTTTTGATCGCAAGCGTTCCGAATCCAACAAAAAGAGCTGTCCAAACAAGCGTGGCGACAAACGTTGCGAAAACAGACAGATTCTCAAAGTCGGATGCTCCTGCCGTACCAACCAGCGCCGCCAGAGAAAACGCGCTCACCGTTATGTAGAATTTGCGTTTCATTCACATTCCACCGCCTTTCCGTCTTTAAGTGTGTAAAATGTATCGGCTTTAATTCTTCTACCGTCTACTTTGTAGGATTTTACGCATTTAATATGTTCTGCTGTTTTTTCCCATTCCGTAAGAACTAGCCAACATCCTTTTTGCCTTTTGCTTTTGATTCATATCCAGTTGCAATTGCTATGCTTTCTTTTCCTAACACTACAGCCGCTGACTGGTATCCTGTGTTAGTTGCCGCTGACTGGTCTCCTGTGTTAGTTGCCGCTGACTGGTCTCCTGTGTTAGTTGCCGCTGAGTTTTTCCAGTCGACTTTATCAAAAATAAACTTTACCCCTGCTTCAATTATCCCTTTCAAACCGATTTCAGCGCCTATTTTTATTTTCTTCCCACATACTTTTGAATCATTATCTTTTTTGTTTGAAACTTCGTCCAGTTCAACTTCACAGTATCTGCTGTCAGACGGTGAATAATAACTAAACACATCCAACGGATTTTCGCAGGCATGAAATCCTAAATTGCACAAGTCTGCTTCCGGTTCTTCATAATTTTTACCGATTTCATATTGAAACGGATTTTTACCGGTTGGGTCGCACCTTAAGTTTTTATCAAACCCCTTATACGCCTTCACTTTCTTTTCCTCTCCTTTCTCCGTTCCAGCAGTTCCATTGCCACGACTGTGATTGCTACCAATCCCGCCATGGATAAGACAGCCAGAATGATTGAAATTGCGTTGTACAAAATGCCGGTCATGTTACACCCCCTTGAAACAACGACAGCTTTTGTAGCTTCCGGTAACGCCTTTCAAGGTCGTCTATGTTAAGTCCCCATGCTTCATAAGCCGTTTTGGTGTTTACCCGCAGCGCATTCCACTGCGGTACGTCGTCTTCATCCATCTTCTGCTTTGCTACCTCTTTCAAAGCGGTTGCCTTTTTATACCCGATGTTACGGAACAGCTCTGTAATCTCTTTGTTCCCAAGCTCGATTTTTTCATAGTACAGCCGGATCGCTGTTTCGAGACTTGAAATTTCCGGTATCCGCACTCTGGATGTGTTCATCTGTTTCACCTCCTTTCCCTGTGGTCTCTTCCTCACGGACGAGCGAAAAGCTCGTCAACGGTGCATCCCAAAATCTGAGCGAGCTGAGGGAGCTTGTCCGCGCTTGGCATCGCCTGACCTTTTTCCCACTGACTTACAGCGCCCTGCGTAACGCCTAAACATTCAGCAATGTACTGCTGTGTTAGCTTTGCTCGTTCCCTAAGCTGTTTTAAACAGTTCATCTTTTCACCTCCTTTTTTCAAATATAATTATTAAGTTTGCTTATATTATAAATTCACTTAATAAAAAAGTCAATACGTTTTATAAATTTTATTAATATGGTCCTCGTCAACTCTTTACATAAATATAAGTTTGGCTTATATTATAAGCAAAGGCGGTGCTTTCAATGAATAGAATCAGTGCGCTAAGAAA
>CALXON010000248.1 GCA_944389985.1 uncultured Spirochaetaceae bacterium
AAATTGATAACAGTTTGATAACTCCGTCGCTTGGTATGGCTATCCACGAAAAGGTGTGGTATGTTGTGTCGTTGCAAGGGATGCTGGACAAGGAGGCGATCACCATGGCGAAGAAACGGGCCAACGGTGAGGGCAATATCAGAAAGAGAATGGATGGCCGGTGGGAGGGACGGTACACCGCCGGGTATGATCCCAAGGCCGGCAAGCGGATCATCAGGAACGTGCTGGGCAAAACCCAGGCGGAGGTCAAGGAAAAATTGAAGAAAGCTCTGGAGGAATGCCAAGGCTTAGACGTAGGCCGCAGCGAAGAATACACGGTAACCACATTATGTGCCGGCAGGACTCCACACACAGGCAGGCCGTTTTCATCGGGAACATGTTCGCGCCATCCCCCTTCGCGGCGTCTTGTCGGAACGCGTTTTTCCCGGCCCATCCCCCGGTCTCATCCCTCCCCGAACAGCTGATACACGCTTGCGGCAAGGCGCTCCTCCTGCTCGGAATAAGTTTGTCCTTCTCTGGCGCGGGCATGGATCTCCTTCGAGAGTTCCGCGATCTCCAGATGCAGCGGATTCCGGGAATCGTATCTGGGGATCGCGAGATATTTCAGTACGTCGATTCCCCGATTCGTCGAAATCGCGTACCCGTCAATCACCTGAATGATGTTTGGCGAATTGATGATGCCGCAGACATAGTACGCCTCATCCTCACGGTACAGAGCAAGCATAAGAACCTTGGAGTCCACCACAATGATTTTATCCCCGGAGAACAGCGAGCGGTCCGCGTCCGGTATGCTGTCGTAATAGCTGCCGACAACAACCGCGGACATGCTTCCCGTCTGTTCCTTCCAGAGGACCTTATATGGGGAAAATGTGTATGCTCCCACATTATCAAGGCGGTAGAAGGGATTTTGTTCCTCGTTGAAAAACTTCCCGTTCTGCCTGCGGGTGGTCAGCAGCTCGTCATGGTAGAAATCAAGCCACAGATATGTATCCGGGGCGTCTTTCGCGAGCTCCGCTTCAGGGAGTCCATATTTGTACTGCGCGGAGTGCGGGACCAGCATAAACTCGTTTGACTTCACCCTCCACTTGGCGATGTTGCGGCCCCCAAGCATGGGGTAGACGTATGTCTCCTCCACCACCCCGGGATGAACGCCCTTTTCCTTAATGTCTTTTCTGCGCTGCCGGGTGATGTCATTTTCGACGCGGAGGTAGCCGTCCCGGTCCCTGCGCGGATGCCGGAGAATGTAGATGCCCTTCGCGCCAGCCGGTTCTATCCCCTTTCGGCCTCTGTAAACCCGGGGCTTCGTCCTGTCAAGGACATGGTTGGCAAACGTCATGTCCCGCAATGTCAGCCACGCCGACTGCGGGTCGTGCTGATCCACCGGCTGGGCCGCCAGCCTTTCGCACGATACAATGCCGCTGACAGAGGCCCAGTCCGCATGGGGATCGATTTTGGACTTTCTGCCGGTCTGTGTGAAAACACAATAGTCCTCCATGGGGTAAGCCATCCGCTCTCCCTTGCGGAATTTGATTGCCACGGTGGGAATCGTAAAAAGGCTGACTCCGGAGAAATCGTGAACGCTTTCCACTTTGAACGGGACGTTCTGCCCGTTGCGGATGATCTCAAATTTCCGGAATCCCTCCCCGCCTTTTGTGGATTTGAGGAAGGAGGCGGGCAGCAGGAATACCATGGTTCCCCCGGTCTTGAGATACTGATCGAGCGCGACATATGTGACGGCCATTCCAAAGTCGTCATGGGTGGTCTTTTTGTCATAGGCGCTCTTCTCAAAGATCCCATAGCTCTGCCAGATGGCGAGCGTGCCCTCGCGGTAGCTCTTGCTCATGGACTTCCAGGCAATCCAGGGCGGATTGCCGACCACATAGTCAAATTTGTCCCCGATCATCGTGGGGGCAAAGCTGTTTTTCAGAATGATCGGCCAGAAAGAGTCCTTGCCGCTTCTGTGGAGTACATACAGCCGGTCGAAAAGCCGCTTCACGACCGGTTCATCCGCTGGCTTTATCAGATCTCTGGCCAAGACCAGGTTTTTGAAAACGGTGTAGTCCGCCTTTTCGTGGATCGAGCGGCTCAGCTGTGTCAAAAACGCGCTGCCCTTGCCGAAGCTCTCAAATTTAGGCAGCTCCATCTGACCGACGGAGGTGGTCAGCCTAAGGGTGTTTCCGTTCTCCTCCGTATACACCACCGGGGCGAGAATGGAGTCCGCGATAAATACCGGAATGTTGACCGGCAAGCCGAAGTCCTCGTCGCAGCTGTCAAAAAATGCGGAAAAGACAATCAGAATGTAATTGGCCTTGCACGCTACCACCGAGATGGGATTCATGTCAAAGCCGACGATATGGGAGGTGATCTTTTCAATGTCCTTTCTGGTGAGGCTGCCGTTTTTCCTCCGTATGACGCGTTTGATGGCATGGGTCAGAAAGGAGCCGGAGCCCGCGCAGGGGTCGATCAGGGTCTTGTCCTCCTGCCCGTCGTAGCCGGCCAGATCCAGCGCGTGTTCCACAATCCAGTCCGGAGAAAAGTATTCGCCCATCAAGTGGCGCATCTCAGCGGGGATCAGCTCCATGTAGACTTCCTGCAGGATGTCCTGGACGACCTCCGGCTTCAGGACAAAGGTGCTGAGATCGAACCTGTCAATGATTTTCAGCGTCTTGTTCACGATTTCTGTCTCAAAGCCGCTGTCCGTATAGGTAAACCACTCCATGAAGTGGGCTTCGAAGAAGTTTCCCACCAGTTTCGTGCTGGTTCCCTGCGTGCCGTCAAAGAGGCAGTCGATCTCGGCCTTTGAGAGCTCCTGCCGAACGGTAAAGGAGGGGTCCACCAGCTGGGACAAAAACGCGTAGATCAAAAGCTTCAGGAAGATATAGAAAAACGTCTGCATCGAGAACAGATACACCTTGCTGTCGATGTCGATGGAATCGTCGATTCCGTACGCCTCCCTGATTTTGGAGGAGACCTCCGTAAAATCCGTGGCCTCCGCGTCTTCACCGTACATGATGCCGAAGACGCGGTTCCATTCGCTGAAAAGCGTTTTTACACGGTTGCTGCCGTTGAAGTCACGCAGATTGAAGTCGATTTCCCGATAGGTCTCCAGGATGGACTGGCGGACGAAGGCGCTGCGGGTGTTGATGACGGAGAGCAGATTCTTCTTGTTCAGCGCCATCTTATCCTGCTGGCGGAGAAGCAGGACCAGGCGCTTGAGTCCCGAGGAAAAATCCTTGACCTCGCAGTAAAAGCGGAGGTTCAGCGGACCCGGGATCACAACGCTTACCTTTTCGGTGTTGAGCCTGCTTTTCTGGGGAGAGGGAATGAAACGGGCGAAGACAAATTGTTTCCCGTCAAAGCCCACACCGATCCCCGCGAGAAGCTTTCTGGTGATTGTCCGCTCATCCTCGCCATCCCGGATGTCGGCATTGCTGATCAGATAGTCGTAAAGGCCGTGGTCCGCGCCGTCACGGCCGTACAGGGCCTCGTCAATGCCTCTTTGTGTCCGAAAATGGCGGTACCGCTTGAATTCAAATGAGATATCCTGAAACGTCGCGTCGGCGCGGCCGCCGGATAGCAAAAGGGCCTCGCTGCGGTACTGTCCCACCATGGAGGGATTCACTTCCCGCAGAATGGGCTGCACCAGATCCGCGTGAAAATGGATCTTGATGTCATCCTCATTTCGGAATGTGTTTTTCTGAAACTCCGCCTCCAGCGCCCGCAAGTCCATAAAGCGTCCTCCCAAAGGAATTGATATGATTTATTATAACGCAAAAAAGCCATTGGTCAATATGGAATCCCACGGCTTCCAGGCGATATTCCGCGAAAAATTCATCATGGCCAATTGGCCAAATAAAGGCGGCGGCCTGAGCGTGTTCTCTCCATGCGCCGTCTGTCAAGGAAAAGCAGACACCCACACGCTTGTGAGTGTCTGCTTTTCCTTGACAGGTGGGCGGAGAATTTTCACCCAAGCCGCCTGTTTTTGTATACAACCGCATCCCCAAACTCAAGCCGCGCCATCTCCCGCCTCCGCGGGGCAGCCGGAGACGCTGCGCACCCCTTCATGCACGGCCGGATTTGCCCGCGTTCACGGCGCGCGGAAACGCGCGCAAGGTTTTACGCGGAGGTCAGACCTGCTGCATCCGCCAGACAATGGCGGACATGGCGCCGCGGGTCAGGGTGTTGTAGGGCTTATAGGTGCTGGTGCCGTTGTCGAAGTAGCCGCCCACGATCCCGGCGGCGTTCAGCGCCCGGACATAGGGGTCCGTGGTGTCGGTAAAGGGCTGGACGCTGGGGAGGTTCGTGATGCTCAGGTCCATGGCCTTGGCGGCGATCTGGGCCACCGCCAGGCGGGTGATAGGCGCGGAGAGGTCCACATTGCCGCTCACCAGCCCGTCCGCCTGGGCCCGGGCCAGATAGCCGCTGAACACGTTGGCGCTGACAGGCTCCTGCTCGTCATAGCCGGCTGCCAGCATGATCAGCTTCAGCGCCGCGCCGTAGGTCACCTGGTCCCCGGGGCGGAAGGTCCCGTCGCTGTAGCCGGAGATCACCCCGGCGTCGCTGAGCTCCAGCACGTACTTGTAGCACCAGGTGGTGGAGCTGATGTCCGAGTAGTCCTCCATCTCCCGCACCACGCCCAGGCACAGTTTGCCGCTGGCAAAGGGCGTCCCGCTGC
>CALXON010000249.1 GCA_944389985.1 uncultured Spirochaetaceae bacterium
TGTCATAGTATTCTCTAAATTGTTTTTCGAGAATTCCATACATTCTTTTAACTTTTTGTTTTTCACGTAATTGTGTGCCGTATTCTGAGAATGCTACCCTTCTCTTTGAGTTGCCATGTTGTCCAGGGATAACTGGTCTTCTTTCCATAGCACATTTCTTTGATGTACATCTTTCGCCTTTAAGGAAGAGTTTGCATCCTTCTCTTCTACACTGACGGCAATCAGGTTCAATAGTTCTTGCCATGTTCTCTCCTTTTATACTCTTCTAACTTTAGGAGGTCTGCAACCGTTGTGGGCGATTGGAGATACATCCTTAATCATGGTTACATTAAGTTCGCAATTTGCAAGAGAACGGATTGCAAGCTCTCTGCCACTTCCTGGACCCTTTACAAATACTTCAACTGACTTAATTCCATGTTCTTTTGCGACTTTTGCAGCGTCTTCTACGCAAGATTGTGCAGCAAATGGAGTGCTTTTCTTAGAACCTTTAAGTCCAAGTTTCCCTGAGCTACACCAAGATAAAACATTACCATCACAGTCTGTGAAAGTTACGATAGTGTTGTTGAAAGATGTCTTGATATGAACTTGTCCAGCAGAGATATTTCTGCTAACTCTTTTCTTAGTTGTCTTTTTGTTTTGTGTATTTTTAGTTGCCATTATCTATCTCTCCTTATTTACCTTTCTTAGAACTACCAGCGACAACTTTCTTAGGTCCCTTTCTTGTTCTTGCATTGTTACGAGTGTTTTGTCCTCTAACAGGGAGTCCCTTTCTATGACGAACTCCACGATAGCAACCTATTTCGCTTAGTTTCTTAATGTCCATGTCGACTTTTTTACGAAGCTCACCTTCAACGATGAGGTTGTGCTCTATATAATTACGAAGTTTAGCAACTTGGTCGTCAGTGAGGTCTTTAACGCGGATATCTGCACTGATACCTGTTGCTTCACAGATTTTATTAGAGGTGTCTCTGCCAATACCATAGATATAGGTAAGACCAAGCTCTAATCTTTTTTCTCTGGGTAAATCTACACCAGCAATTCTTGCCATTTAACTATTCCTCCATTTTTAATTTTAGCCTTGAACTTGCTTATGTTTTGGGTTTTTGCAGATGACCATAACTTTGCCATCACGCTTTATAACTCTACACTTATCGCAAATTGGCTTAACAGATGCTCTTACTTTCATTTTTGTCTCCTTTTTAACCCTTATCACGCCAAGTAATGCGTCCTTTAGTAAGGTCATAAGGGCTCATCTCGATTGTTACTTTATCGCCCTCAAGAATTTTAATATAATTTTTTCTTAATTTTCCTGAGAGATAGGTTAATATCTCATGTCCATTTGACAGACGTACTCTAAAGGTGGTATTAGGTAAAACCTCGATAACCACTCCTTCAAACTCAATTACATCATCCTTCGACATGACTTAACTCCTTTTTGTTTGATAAAAAATTTCTAATTTTAGCATTTACTCGCGCGTTCCCGTCAAGAACGTCGCTTTCACTTAAACTGTCTGAGCCAAAACGTCTTATATGTTTAAAGCTCTTCTTTTTAGGCTTGTCTTTTTTAAGCCTTTTGCCATCAGATAGATAAGCGTATCCATCTTCGACTTTGACAATTACAAATAATTGTCCTCTTTCCTTTCCTGCAGTAGCTATAACTACATCTCCAATTTTGTACATCTTTTCCTCTTATAATGTCAAAATTTCCACGCCATCTTTGGTCACATGGACGGTATTTTCGTAGTGAGCGGAAGCTTTGCCATCTCTGGTTACCACTCCCCAGCCGTCTTCTATTAGCCACACTTCTTTACGTCCCATGTTAATCATAGGTTCTATTGCAAGACAGGCGTTCTCAGTAATGATTGGTCCGTCAGTCACCTTGCCATAATTTGGCACATTTGGTGGCTCATGCATGGACTTACCTATTCCATGTCCTACAAGTTCTCGTACCACCGAAAAACCATTTTTCTCGGCATACTCTTGTATGGCATGTGAGACCTCGCCTAGTCTATGACCTACTTTAAGATGTTTGATACCTTCAAAAAAGCATTGCTTAGTGACTTCAATCAGCTTTGCCTTTTCTTCAGATATCTTTCCAACAGGAAAGGTGCGTGTTGCATCACCGTGGTAGCCTTTGTAGTTAACTACAAGGTCTACACTGATGATATCTCCCTCTTTTAAGATGACATGATCGCTTGGAATGCCATGCACTACCATATCGTTTACCGATGCGCAGATAGTTGCTGGGTAGCCTTCATATCCCTTGCAAGCTGGGAGTCCACCACTATTAATTATAAACTTTTCTACGAGATTGTCAAGTTCTTTTGTTGAAATACCTGGTTTTATCAGTTTTTCACAGAAGTTTAAGGCGTCACGAGTTATCTCTCCCGCCTTTTTCATAAGCACAATCTCGGCTGGAGATAGGTTATTCAACTCCTGCCTCCAAATCCCTAAGAAAAGCTTTTACCGGCTCGTAAGTTTCTTCTGGCGTTCCTGCTGAAGAAACCTTAAATAGCCTATCACTGTAGAAGTTTATGAGTGGTGCAGTATTTTCTTCATAAACTTCCAGACGA
>CALXON010000250.1 GCA_944389985.1 uncultured Spirochaetaceae bacterium
AGTAGTAAAGCTATCAATAAATGGCAAGGCATCTCCAATATTCTTGAGGAATATACCATAACCAATTACACCAACAATCATACCCACAACGTACAGCATCATTTCAAGACGACTTGCTTTATTTACCTTAACGAAACTTTCACTTCCAGAACCGTCTTCACTGTCAACTTTGTTCAAATTCTTAGACCAAGTATAAAAACCAATAAACTGTATAGGTACATAATAAATAAGGTTTAACATCGTTTCACCATACAAACCATTCAAATAGGAAACGTAGGCATAGGTGACACAGTTGATTAGACCCCAAACATAACTGCTTCTCTTACCATCAGCCGTAAGAATAACACAGATTACACCGGTAGTCGCACTTACAATACCGATGAATGTATCCTTCCAATAGAGGCTTAAACCCAATATTGTCAAAGTAGCTATAGCAAGCCAGATGTGGCTGAACCTAATCTTATAGTTATTCATCAAGCGTTCAATGATTCCTTTGTTATTATCCATAGTATTATTCCCTCACATTCTAAGATTTTTTATTTATAAAAAATATTAAATTAAATACAATTAAGCCAATTCTCAAAGCATTACTTACAAGTTCTTGAAGTTTATTTCATCATTTATATTGCCTTCCCTAATATCTAACTGTACCCCATCATCACTTAAATTCTCAAATTTTTTAATACTGTATATATTGATATTTCGATACTATTTATTATAGTTATACATAACTTTCAAATTATATAAATTTTACTATAATGTAATATATCTTTAGTTTTTAAGTCCACGCTGTTTATTAAGAAAGCTTAAACACTGATTAAAATTATTTTGTATTTCTTACAATTAAACCGTTATCACTATTTAATGCCTATCAGACACAGTATTAACTTAACATTCCAAAGTCTATAATTATTTTGATACCTCAACAATTGTTTTTACATAATATTAAGTATTACACAAATTACAAAATACTTTACACTACTTAAAGTATCACTACAGTATCAATAGCCTATAGCTTTTTAATAGTCTAGCTTAATAATTTTACAAAGTATTACTGTTTTTAGTATACAGTCTTTACTCATCAACTCTAAAATATTCTGTATTTGACTAACTGTTTAACAATTAAATTACATTATGCCTATCTATAGTATTATTTAATTTTACAATCTCAATCAACATCTAAGTATATCTTGTAATTTAACAGTTTAGAGATACATTATATTCTTACAAATTATATAATTTAAGTACATCCATAACTTCACAATACTTTAAATTTTCACTAATAGCTTATAACTCTATACTTGTATTATTTTATTTAGAAAGTTACTCTATATTGTATATTGCTTTCCTATTATTTAGACATAAATCTAAATATATTTCTTAAGTCATCCTTTAATTGTATAAACCTCTATCCCTTTAAGTATCACTACTTTGATATAGTTCTCGTTGCATCTTAAATGATACTTACATATTTTCAGTATACCTTCAAATTTCAATAAACTGAACTTTAATTCAGCAGTCTACACAAACTGTTATTTAAAGCCCATCATACTTTCAAAGTTATCAACTAACTTTAATAGCCTATTTATTTTGTATTTTTAATCTTCAGCAGCCTATATCTTTTGTATTGTTAAATTGCATAAAAATATCATGGATTTTATACTGCTGTTTTATATATTCATTACAGTATTCAACCCATGATATTGTCTTTCCTAACTTCTTTCCTAACTTATTTCCTAACTTATTTCCCAACCAGCTTAACCACTTCACTGCTTTATTTTTAAGCTAAGCCTTTTCGTTTTAATTCTTTGTACCAATATAATCTATCAGTATCTATAAACTTACAATCATTGAACATATCAAAAGCGCTTACGTCAGAAGGTAAATTCCACATAGATGTATTTAACTTTCGCAAGTTTTCGCATCCTTCAAAACAACTACTCATATCCTCTATATTGTCCAATCCCCAATGACTCTAATCTATTACTCTAAGCTACTGACACCACATAAAAGTTTCAGTCATATATTGTACATTGCTTAAATTCCATCTAGAAGTATCAAGGTCTTGTAGCCTCAAACATCCTGAAAACATTTCCTACATATTTTCGGCATAATCGAATTTCCAATTAGCTATATTTAAATATTTAAGAGATTCACAACCTTTAAAACACTAATTAAAATTCTCAACGTTAGTAGTGTTTATATTCTATAAGTCCAAACCTTTTAAACTCTCGCAATGACAAAATGTCTGTCTCATCTAGTACAGGTTAGTACCGAGTCCCTTTACGTTCTATAAATCAATCTCACTTAAATTCCAGCAGTTCTAAAACACCACATCTAGACTTTTAACATTTTCTAAACATATCTACCCAAACTTAAGTTGTCTCAGCATATTACATCCCATGAACATTCCATCTATTGAATTGATTGATTTCTACTCCCAGGTAGAAATATCTATCTAGTCTAGCATTAAACAAATACCAAACATATCCTAAGCGTTTTGAAGCTTCTTAGCG